>NZ_DAINOE010000026.1:0-43249 GCF_036735525.1 Arsukibacterium sp.
TTGTGTACGCCCAGCATGGGCATGAACTTATGAGGTGAAAGTCCTCTGTAGGAAGATCACCGTTTACTTTGTTGAATCAATACAGTAAACGATAACTACTAGTAAATGGCAAGGGCAAAATCGCGAGGTTTTGTCTGGAGGAAGCCGCTAGCAAAACTGCGAGCTGATGAACAAAAACCTCATATGAGGCGTAGGCTGAAGGCGAGCTGGCACAAGACAGCGAAGCCAAGTGATCTAACGGCCACCGTAAATGAGGCAGTTGCGCAGTGACAGTTCATGTTCTTATCTGGGGAGATCTGTTTACCGTGCGATCGGCTCAACAACCAGTCAGGCTCTGGTATATAAGTGTCTCGGCCCTCAGAAGTCATCGCTCTGAGGGAGCAAACTAGATGAAAACCGATAGCGCGATCAGGGGTAACTCTGAATCGTGAGTAAATAGAAGTCAGCAGAGGGCATAGTAGCCAAATACCAGCCGTAATGGGCTGGACAAGGTGAATCCGATGGCGGCCCCGCCCAAACATTCAGAGAAAGGAGGAGCCTTGTCAAACTTGAACACACGAATGCCGACCGGCAATGACGTGACTCGGCATTATGACCTGAAGCCAGCCTTTAGCAACAATCTGTTCGAACAAATGCTCCAACCGGCAAACTTACAGCAGGCATGGAAACAAGTTCGAGCCAATAAAGGAGCCGCAGGAGTTGATGGCATGTCCGTCGATGAGTTTCCTGCATGGGTAAAGTCCGGTGGCTGGGAAACTGTAAAGGCGGAGTTATATTCCGGCGATTACCAACCCAAACCCGTTCGGCGCGTTGAGATCGAGAAACCTGATGGAGGTAAGCGACCGCTTGGCATCCCAACGGTAACGGATCGTGTCATTCAACAAGCCATTGCTCAAGTGCTCACGCCTATCTTCGACCCAACCTTCTCAGAACACAGCTACGGGTTCCGAGCAGGCCGAAATGGGCAACAAGCAGTAAAGCAGGTACAGCAGATCATTAAACAGAAACGACGTATTGCCGTAGATGTTGACCTGTCTAAGTTCTTTGATCGTGTCAATCACGACTTGCTTATGTCGCTGTTGAACCGACGGGTTCATGACAAACGACTAAAGCAACTGATTGCACGATATCTTCGAGCTGGGTTTATCGATAACCAGCTTTTCCATGAGACACGTGAAGGGGTGCCGCAGGGTGGTCCGTTATCACCTCTGCTGGCCAACATCATGCTTGACCCTCTGGACAAGGAACTGGAGCGGCGTAGTCACAGATTCGCCCGTTACGCTGATGATTTCATCATTCTGGTGAAAAGTCAGCGTGCAGGAGAACGTGTATTGAAAAGCGTCACTCACTACCTGCAAAACCGCTTAAAGCTTGTAATAAACACACAGAAAAGTCAGGTTGTGAAAACCAGTGAGAGTAAGTTCTTGGGATTTACATTCAAGAATGGACATATCAAATGGCACCCCAAAACGCTGCTGAAATTTAAACAGCGAATACGTGAGCTGACTAATCGAAACTGGGGCGTCAGCATGAGCTACCAGCTCTTTAAAACCAGCCAGTACATACGCGGCTGGATTAACTATTTTGGTATCGCCAACAGTTACCAGCTATGCTGTGATCTGGATCACTGGATCCGACGCAGAGTCAGGATGGCCTACTGGCGGCAATGGCGAAAGCCACGCACCAAGGTAAGAAATTTAATGAGATTGGGTGTGCATGTTCAATCCGCAGTCGCGTGTGGAATTACAAGCAAAGGTCCGTGGCGCAGCTCTAAAACCCCTGGGATCAATCAGGCATTATCTAATGAATTTTTGACGAAAGCAGGTTTAGTGTCACTGCGCGATGGATGGATCAAGCTTCACTACTCTGAATGAAACGCCCTGTGCGGATCCGCATGCAGGGTGTTGTGGGGACTGGAGGCTAGAAACCTCCGGTTACCCGATTGACCTGCTTTTCTGCCAAATGCAATTCCATCACGGCTTTTAACAAGCGAAACAGCTGAATAGACGCATTAATCTCTTCGCGCCTGTTGGTCAGGCTTTCTACGTTTAAACCCAGCGGAATGTTCAATTCAACGCAGTGTTGTAAAATCTGCTGCAAATTATCCCGGCAAATTTTAATAGATTCGGTCAGCGGATTAGCTGCATCCAAAATGCGGTACTTACTGGCCTCTGGCACAGAAATGCCCAGCCACTGCATAAACTGCAACGTCTGCTCACCACCACAGGGAGTAAAAGTTAAAATAATCCGCTGTGGGGTCAGGCCTTGCTTTTTGCAGCTTCTGGCGTAACTGGTTAATAAATCAATAGTGGCCTGAGCGTTATACACTGCCTGCGAGATAAAAAACTGGCAGCCTTGTGCGGCCTTATCGATTAAGCGCAAGTGTTCATTGCCTTTTTTAGCATGGCGCTCGGCAATGGCGACGCCACCCAAAAAATAATTTGCCGGATGTTGCTGTAGTTGCTGATACGCCTCAGGCAGGCTTAGTTTAATATCACCGGCAGAGGAGGGGCTGCCAACCAGCACCAGATTTTGCAACTGATAACCAGCTGCGGTATCGCTTAGCCACTGGTTAAATTCTAAGTTGTCGCGTTGTGCGACACTTTTGTAAGTAATCACATCCTGGGTAGACAGGTTACGCAGTAAGTGACTGTATTGTCTGGGATCCAGGGTGCTGTGAAACGGGAAGGGCCGCGCAGATTCGACCCGGCTACTTTCATCCTGAATGTCATACACTATCAGACCGTCGTATTCCACTTCATGTAAGCGAGCTAACAGCTTACTGGCAATGCGCTCGGTTTTGTCTGCCGCAGTACCAGCTTTTGGCGGAGTGGTGCCAATTAGGTAGACCCCCTGCCGCGGATCGGTAATTTTCTGCTGAAGTGATAACGCCATCTGAGTTAAATCCGAGAATGTTGATGGCATTAAGTATACAGCTATTTAGACGTCTGGCTATCTATGATGTGTGATTTTTTTTCAGTGATCTATGAATTTAAGGCATAGGTTTAGGCATGCTCCGGCAGTAAATAGCTGAGAATAGCAGTCGTCAGAAGGTGGACATAAACAGAAAAGCATTATATTGAATTAACTACAAAGCGCTGACAATAACGCCTTTTTCAGCAAGATCTGTCAGTAAAGTATCTGCCGCGACCTGAATTTGGGCCGGGCTAAGTTGTGGTAGCAATGGATACATACGCTGCAGCAGTTGATTAAATGTCAGCCCCGCGGCTTCGCTAAGATGATGCAACAGCAGTAAGCTTGCCTGATTAAGATTAACAAAGACCACATTGTCCTCAGCATTACGGTAAATTAAAAAAAAGCTGGGTTCATCAGCCGTATCAGGTTGAAAGTCTTCAGCAAGGCGTTGCACCGGAAAACGATAAGCCGCCAGCATGGCCCGCTCAGAAAGTGCCAGCGGCACTTGCTGCAGCTCAGCCAAGGTCAACGCTGGTTGCTCTGTGCTGTCTTTTACTGTGCCGACATAGAGCTCAGCCCACTCGTAATGCGCCAGTTCGGCTAAAAAGGGCGGGTGCTGGCCTTGTAGCGGACTATTTTGCACAAAGTCGACAAATTGCTCGGCAATATGCAAAAAATACGGAGACTGACAAGGGTACTGGCTGAAAAACTGCTGTTGTAAAGCCTGCCACTGCGCCTGGTATTGCGGCGTACTGTGATAAATGCGCGCTAATACCGGAAAGGCATTATTGATAAAATTGCAGACATTATTAAAAAATAACTCGCGATACACCTGCAACCGCTCGCTGGCGATGCCTTCTGGTGGCGGCTGGGTGTCCGGGCTGCGGATATAATTGGCAAACATCAGCTGGGTATGTTTTAAAGTAGCCATTACGCCTGCCTGCTGTTGCTTTGGCGGTAACGCTGTTGCAGCTGTTTAATCTGCTGCAGTTCAGTACACAGTTCAGCAAAAGGCGGCAGATTAAAATCCCGCTCGTATAAAGTTGGTTTTACCCCATGCTGCTGATAGGCCTCTGCCAATAACTGCCATACCGGAGTGGCTATTGCTGCGCCATGGGTGTCAATTAATAGCTCACTGCTTTGCTGATAATGCCCGGCCACATGATAATAAGCGATACGCTCGCTGGGCATCGCTTTTAAAAAAGCGCTGGCATCGTAGCCATGATTAACGGCATTAACGTAAATGTTATTTACATCCAACAGTAGCTGGCAGTCGGCCTGTTGTAACAGCTGGCAGATAAAGTCTTGCTCTGTTATTTGCTGGCCCGGCGCGGCATAGTAAGACACATTCTCCAGAATAAGTGGCTGCTCCAGAATATCCTGCACAGTGCGTACCCGCTGGGCCACATAGTTTACTGCTTCTTCGGTAAAGGGGATGGGCATAAGATCATACAAATGGCCATCGGCCGAGCAGTAGCTTAAATGCTCACTGTACAGCTGGATGCGGTGTTGTTTTAAAAAGGTTTTAATTTGTTTGATAAAGTCGATATCGAGCGGATCAGGGCTGCCGATAGATAAGGATAAACCATGACAGGCAAAGGCATGTTGCTCAGTCAGCTGTTGAAAGTCACGCGCTAATTTACCACCATAGGGCAGCCAGTTTTCAGGCGCCACTTCAAAAAAGTCGATGGCAGCTGGTTTTTCGGCAAGCAATTGCGGCAGCATTTCGCGGCGCAGGCCTAAACCGGCGCCGCTCAGCTTGGGGAGAGTACTCATCGTTAGTAATGACTTAGCAAACTTAACTCAACGCCACTTCAGCCAACATTAGGCCGCACCACATTTGCCTTCACCGCATTTGTGCTCTTTTGCTTTATCTGCGGCTTTTTTGCGAGCGTCTTTGGCTTTATCCTGTGCTTTTTGTTTTTGCTGATCAGCCTGTTTAGCTGCTTTATCGGCGCCGCACTTTCCTTCACCACATTTGCCTTCACCGCATTTCATTTCTTGCGCTTTATCTGCTGCTTTGTCGGAGGCTTTATCTTTGGCCATATCAGCACCGCACATGCCTTCACCGCACATGCCCTCACCACATTTCATTTCCTGTGCTTTGTCGCTGGCTTTATCGGTTTTGCTGGCGGCTTTATCAGTTTTAGCTTTGGCTTGCTGCTTCGCTTTATCAGCACCGCACTTGGCTTCATTACTGCTTATTTGATAAGCCATCGTTAATGGCTGAGCAACAAAGGGGTTGCTGTTGTCAGATGCGCCGGCCGTTGAGGCCAGGGTAAGGCTGCCGATAGCCAAGGCTAATTGCGCTTTATTCAGGGTTTTCATCAGGTGTTCCTCATAGATATAGGGTCATAGAGTATAGACTAAGCCTAAACAGATGCCGTCGTATTGTAAAGCGACGATCATCTTTGTCAGGCGACAATGTACCTTAGTGTTTTTCAATACTGGGTCACACTTTTTAACCAGAACTCCGGCAGATGGTCAGTGGCCCAGATAAGCAGTTGCTGATCCAGCCCGGTTAAGATCATCAGGCCAACCAGTAACAAACTATAGCCCAGCATTTTTCTAGCCAGTTCACTGCCAGCCGCCATTTTTGGTAAATATCGTCTGGCGGAGCCCGCAAATAAGTAAGCAATAGCGATTAACGGGATAGCCGCGCCAATGCCAAACACTAACATTTGCAGCCCCGCATACAGTATGGTTGTAGCACTGCCGGCCAATCCCAGCGCCACGCCCAACACGGGGCCAGCACAAGGGCTCCAGATCGCACCCAACAGTAGGCCCAACCAAATGGCCCCACCCGGTTTTTGCTCCAGAGTGCTGGCTAATCTATCTGCTTTAGCCGCCAGCGGTGACAATAAACCGCTACTGCCTTTTGTTAACCTGGGTACAACCAGCACCAGGCCAAACAAAATCAGTACGCTGGCAAACAAGGGGCGGGTGACGGTTTCAGTTAAGCCCAGCGCTCCGCCCAGACCGTGCAATAGCATGCCCATAATTGCAAAGCCAACAGCCAATCCCGCGCCTGTTAGTAACGGCGCAAACTTGTTTTTGGCCAGGCCGGAACTGGCCATGACCGGCAATACCGGCAAAATGCACGGTGAAAGGGTGATTAGCATACCTGCCAGCAATAGCAAGGGGAGCAAGCTATAATCGATCATGATAGCGACTCCGCTGTTATAAGGCTTTTTTCAGTTCATCTTTAATCGCCATCTCGTCAACCAGACCGCGACTGCGTGATACTTCCTTACCCTGGCGAAAGACGATAATGGTACTTTGCCCGGTCACATTGTATTTTTTGTTCAGGTTTTTTTCGGTTACCTGATTGTACTGCAGCACAGTTAACTGTTGTAAGGCGGGGTCCTGTAGTGCCGCTTGAATAGCGGGCACCTGGCGGGCGCACACCGGACAACCGGCTTTAGTGGCGACCAAAACAAAGCTGCCGTGTTGTTCCAGTTCGGCAAGTTGTGCCGCAGTATAGGCGGGTAAGCTTAAATTATTTGCGGCAACCGGCTTGAGCCAAAGCACAACGAATACCAGGGCAGCCAGTGTCAGGTAATTAAAATAGGTTTTAAACATGGTGGTTTTCTCCGTAACGAATAGTGTGGTTAGCAGCTGAATTATGCTGTCCTGACTTAATTGGCGATGAGGTGGCAAAAGGTTACAAAAAAAGCGTAAATTATTTTTGATGCCGGCTGTAACCTTTTGCGCTGTGGCTGACAATACTTAATGACAAGCTGTCTGACAGGGTAAAACATGAACGAGTGGCCAACGCTGCTACAGCGAGCCCAGCAAGGAGATAAACAGGCATATCAGGTCTTTTTAAAAGGCGTGTTGCCCTTTTTGCAAATGCGGGCGCGGCATTATGTCGCAGCACAACAACGGGATGATTTTGTACAAGAGGTGTTATTAACCATACACCGGATATTACATACCTATCAGTATGACTTACCGGTTGAACCCTGGCTGAGCGGTATTTTGCGACACAAATATTATGAAAACTGGCGTAAAACCGCTCAGCAGCAACGGGAGTCTTTGTCAGATGATGATAGCTGGCATCCGCAGGTGGCACTGGATGAGGATGAACAATATGCTGTGGTAAGCCGCATGTTAGCGCCATTACATCCGTTACAGGCGCAGGCACTTTATGCTACTAAGGTTGAGGAGTTTTCTGTGGCTGAGACCGCAAGCTTAATGCAGCGTAGCAGTAGCTGGGTAAAAGTGAATGTGCACCGGGCGATACAACTGCTTAAAAATGAACTGACTGAAGCTGAAGCGGCAACGGGAGCAAGTGATGAGTGATAACACCGATTTATTAATTGAAAAGCTGGTTGCCTCACATCGGGCTGTAACCCCATTCTCGCCGGCGCCAATACTGTTGCTGTCGGTCATGCTATTAAGCGCTGTGGCGGCATTATTTGTGCTGCCATTAGGCATTCGAACCGAATGGGGAGCGGCAGCACTATTAAAAACAGGGACCTTGCTGCTGCTTACGCTCACTATGCTAAATCTCACGCTACAGCTCAGTGGGCCACAGCAAGTGAACTGGCGGCAAGCCAGAGGGTTTTGGCTGTTATTGCTGTTGAGCATCGGCTTTTTAATGGGTTTTACGCTTCAGGCGCCGGCGCTGAGTGTGTCGCAAGCCACAGGCGTACCGTCATTTTGGGGGTGTGTCAGCTGGGTCGGTTTTATGGGTGGCGGCGCGCTGTTAGTACTGCTGCGAATGTTCCGCAGGGCCAGACCGGCCCAGCGTCAGCGATTAGCCTTGGCATTATCCTGTTGTGCGGCCTTGTTAGCCGCCAGTATCTATAGTTTGCATTGTACGGTCGATGCGGTTAGCTACCTGCTTACCGCATATTTGCTGGCGGTGATGCTGATTGTATTGTCAGGCTGGTTATGCAGCCGGCAGCTTTGGCACTGGTAACGCTTTCGTGAGCGGCAATATCAATGAACCCGGTACATCCGGCAAAAATAATCCAATACAGAATCGGCATCTAAGCGCTGAAAACGCAATTGGTATTTGCTGGCGATAGCTTCACCCAGGGTGCGCAGCGTTAACTCTAAAGGCGCGCCGGCCGGGCGTTGTAACTGATGACTTTCATATAAATAGTTCAGCGCCGCCGTGGTGTAGGACTTGCCCGGTAAAGGTTGTAGCAGTTTAAGCTCTTGTAAGCGTACGCCTAAATCGCGAATTTTCTGCAGGCAATGTTGTTCGTTCATGTGTCTTGCTCCCACTGTGCGATATTTTGAAGCTACTGTTAGCTGATAACTAGTTATCGGCACCTTGGTACTTAACTTGAATAAAAAGCCTTGATTGATAAATTCAGCAACTTTTGTGGGTGGCTTTTGGTAGTATAGGTGGCAGAGTATTTTTTAAGTAAAGGTATGGCATGACCAACACCGTTTCGCCCGTCGCATTAAGTCCAGAGCAGCTGGGACCGCAACTTAGCAAAGCGCAAATTCAACAGGCACTGCAAAGCACTGAAGTGATACCTGGCTTTATTGGCCAGGACAGGGCCAAGTCGGCACTGGCGTTTGCCATTGGCATGGATATGCCGGGCTACAACTTATACGTGATGGGTGAGCCGGCGCTGGGGCGCTTTACCTTGGTGCAGGAAATTTTACAGGCGGCAGCCAGTGAAAAAGCGACACCGCAAGAATGGTGCTACCTGAATAATTTTGATGATGAGCGGGTACCTATTACCTTGCGGCTGCTGCCGGGCGATGGCCGGGTGCTGGTAAAAAAACTTGAAGCCCTGATTGACGAGTTACTGGATACCTTTCCGGCCGCCTTTGATAACCCGGGGTATCAGCGTAAGAAAAAAGCCATTCACCGTGCCTTTGATGATCGCTACGAAGAGGCGATTGAACGGGTAGAGAAAAAAGCACTGGAAAAGCAAGTGGTGCTGTATGAAGAAAACGGTGCCGTCAGTTTTGCACCGATTATCGATGGTAAGCCGCTGGACGATCAGGAATTTACCAAGCTTACTGAAGAGCAGCGCCAATATTTTTATGGCCTGGTATCTGAGCTGGAGCTGATTTTAAATGAGCAGCTGTTAGAGCTGCCGCAATGGAAGCGGGAACTGTCAGAACAACTGCGGACGCTGCGTAAAGACACTATAGAGCAGGCGATTAAACCCTTGCTCAAACAACTTGAACACGACTATGTGGCTGAGCTGGGTGTACTAAAGTATTTGCGTGACATGCGCCAACATCTGGTCAAAGCGGTGTTAGAGCTGTTACCGGATGAGTCTGACAGTGATAAGCAGGAAGAGTCGGATAACCGCGAAATTTTTATTGATGAATTTGTGCCCAATGTGCTGGTGCATCATCAGACGATGTCCGGGGCGCCGATCATTTTTGAACCCAACCCCAGCTATGGCAATTTATTTGGCCGGGTAGAGTACAGCTCTGCCAGTGGCTCGCTGTATACCAATTACCGTATGGTGCGCCCCGGAGCCTTGCACAAAGCCAATGGCGGCTATTTGATTTTAGATGCCGATAGGTTGTTATCGCAGCATGCGGTGTGGGATGCCTTAAAGCTGGCGTTAAAGTCGGGTGAAGTGGTGATGGACACGCTAAGCGATCATGCGGTTACCCATTCCACTATTATTACCCCTAAGCCGATACCGCTCGATGTGAAGGTGGTGCTGCTCGGTTCACGTGACTTGTATTATTTAGTGCAGGATCACGATGAAGAGTTTAACGAATTATTCCGGGTACTGGCCGACTTTGAGCATTATCTGCCCTGTAATGAGCAAACCTTAAGTGTGATGTCGCTGCAAATTCAGGCGCAGCTAAAAGAACTGGGGCTGGAGAGCCTGTCTGAGTGCGGTCTACGCCAGCTGATGTTGTTTAGTTTCCGCCAGGCTGAGCATCAACGTAAGTTATCGGCACGTTTTGCTGACGTGTTAGAGCTGGTGCGAGAAGCCTGTTTTTACGCCAGTCAGCAAGGTGAGGACACGGTGAAAGCCAGCCATGTTAAACAGGCATTGGCCGGCAAGCAACACCGTACCGGCCGCATCAGTGAGAGCTTTTTAGAAGATATTCAGGAAGGACAGATTTTAATTGATACCGATGATTTGGATATCGGTAAAGTAAATGGCCTGACGGTACTGGAAATTGGTGATACCGCCTTTGGTACCCCGGCCCGTATCAGTGCCACTGTGTTTGCCGGCTCCAGTGGTGTAATAGATATCGAACGTGAAGTCGAGCTGGGTAAAGCCATCCACTCTAAAGGGGTGTTACTACTAACCGGTTATTTAGGTGCCCGTTATGCCCGCGATTTCCCTCTGACCTTAAGTGCCAATATTGCCATGGAGCAATCTTATGGTCATATTGATGGCGACAGTGCGTCATTAGCAGAAGTTTGTGCATTAATTTCGGCCATTACTGAAGTGCCGATCAAGCAAAGTCTGGCGGTAACCGGTTCCATAAACCAACATGGCCAGGTGCAGGCCATCGGCGGCGTCAATGAAAAAATTGAAGGCTTTTTCCGGCTATGTCAGTCTCGGGGGTTAACCGGTGAGCAGGGTGTGATTATTCCAGCCAGCAATCAGCTTAACCTGGTGTTGCATGATGACGTAATAGCCGCAGTTGCTGCCGGTGAGTTTCATATTTATGTGGTTAAAACCGTGGACGAAGCGCTGGGCTTGCTAACAGGCATGCTGGTCGGCGAGAAAAACAGCCGCGGTCAGTACCCGAAAAAATCGTTAAATGCGCTAGCCGTAAAACGCTTGGAGCAGATTGCCGAGCTGGTTAATGGCAGTGTGGATGAATAACTTTAGTTAAGTGGTTAACTTCACATATAAAAAACCGGCGCTATGCGCCGGTTTTTGTTTAAGTGTCCGTTAGCCGGTGCTTAGCGATTTAACCGTTTTTATTTGTCTTTTGCATTAAAAGCAGTGCAGATAGCCAAAACAGACAGAAGCCGTACAAGGGCCAGTCGCCGAAACGGCTGTATGGGGTAAAGCCAGTGGTTAAGTTGATGTCATCTTTGATAATGGCTTCAACAAATTGTGGCGCTTGCTGGCGAATGCTGCCATCAGGGTTGATGGTGGCGGTAATGCCGTTGTTGGTGGCACGCAGTAGCGGCCGGCCAAACTCCAGTGCGCGCATCTGGGCAATTTGTAAATGCTGGTGCGGGCCTATGCTGTCGCCAAACCAGGCATCGTTACTAACGGTCAACAATAATTGAGTCTTTTCGGTAAAGTTGGCTTTTATTTGCCGGGGAAAGGCAATTTCAAAGCACAGGGCAGGCAACAACTGATAGCCATTAGCAAGTAAGTTTGGCTGCACATAGTCGCCGCGGCTAAACGAGCTCATCGGTAAGTCAAAAATGGGCGCTAAGCGTCTTAGCCAATTTTCAAAGGGTACAAATTCACCAATCGGCAATAAATGGTGCTTACTAAAACGGTTCTGATGGCCATAAACATAGTGGCCCTGCTGCGCAGCAGCGCTGTCTTTTCCTACCACAATCAAATTATTCCAGGCTTGCTGGCTATGAAAGTGGTAATCCAGAATGCCGGTAATCACCGCCGTATCCTGATAAAACGCCGCACTATCCAGATTTTGCAGGTATTCCCCGGCTAAGGGCTCTAACTGCGGAATAGCGGCTTCTGGCCAAATGACGATGGCTACGTCACTGTAATGTGGCCGGGTCAGATCCAGATATTTCAGCATGGTCGGCCATTCCTGCTCCGGCTTCCAACGTAAATCTTGTTTTATATTCCCTTGGACTAATAACACTGCTACCGTATCAGCGCTGTATTGCCAGCCGTGCAGCGGCCGTAACAGCGGGCCTGAGGCTAACAGCAGGCCGGCAATCAATACCGGCACGTAGCGACGCAGCACCGCTGTTTGATGTAACCCTGAGGATGAGGTTGCGCTGTCGCGGAAAAATAATTGCGCCAGCGCAGCGGCACTAAAGGCGATAATAAAGCTTAAGCCGGTTTCACCTAGTAATGGCGCAATGGGCGCGAGCCCAGCCTGAGTTTGACTATAACCCAGTGATAACCAAGGAAAGCCAGTAAGCATAATGCTGCGTAGCCATTCAGCAAAGAGCCAGCTGATCGCAAATAATAGCGAAGTGCCGGCTAACTGGCGCTGCAATAGCCAGCTGAGTACTGCTGCCAGCGCCGGAAATAGCGCCAGATAACTTACCAGTAACGCCATCAGCGCCAGACTGGCAATCAGCGGCAAGCCACCAAACTGATCAATACTGACATGTACCCAGCTAATGCCAAGACCAAACCAACCCAGACCATAACTAAAGCCTAACAGTGCTGACTGACGCCAATGATGACTTTGCTGGTTGAAGTAAACCAGTAAGCCCAGGCTGAAAAACGGCAGCCACCACATGGTATAAGGGGCAAAGGCCAGCGTATTTAGTAAGCCGGCAATCAGTAAGCACAGGCATTGCCACAGTAAACTCCGGGTAATCAAGATTAACTACCATTCCCTGTAGCATGCTCTGTGGTTTTGCTATCAGGGGTCTTGCCACAAATGACCTGCAATTGCATTAAACGCCGGCTATTCGCTTTGCTGACTTTAAAGGTCAGGTTTTGCAATACTATGGTTTCGCCCCTTGTTGGCATATGGCCAAAAGCATGCAGCACTATACCGCCAATGGTATCTGCGTCTTCTTCATCAAACTGGGTACCAAAACTGTCATTAAATTCATCCAGAGGCGTCAGTGCACTGACCTGAAACACTCTGGAGGCCATTTTTTTGATGTCATCATCTTCTTCATCGTCGTGCTCATCTTCAATCTCGCCAACGATTTGTTCCAGAATATCTTCAATGGTCACCAGGCCAGATACGCCGCCATATTCATCCACCACTATCGCCATATGATAGCGTTTTTGCCGGAATTCTTTTAACAGTGCATCTACCCGTTTACTTTCGGGGATAATCACTGCCGGGCGCAATAAATCACGTAAGTGCCAATCGGGGTTAGCCGGATCCAGTGCGTATTGCAGCAGATCTTTAACCAGCAAAATACCTTCAATATGGTCTTTATCTTCATTGACCACCGGATAACGGCTGTGGTTATTTTCCAATAAAATCGGCAAAAACTCGCTGACCGGTTGTTCAATATCGATGGTAGCCATTTGTGAGCGTGGCACCATAATATCTCGGGCGCGCATGGTGGAGACAGACAACACTCCCTGCAGCATGGCGCGGGTGTCATGATCAATCAGTTCGCGGTCAGCTGCAGCACTGATAATATCGTCGAGATCGGAAAGGTCTTGAGGTTCTGCACTAAAAATACTGGCGATACGTTCTAACCAGCTGCGATGCGCAGAACCGCGGCTAGAGTGGGGATTGTCGTCACTCATCAGTGAACTGGTGCTCCGTTAATGAAAAGAAACCTATTCGTCATCCAACAAATAAGGGTTAGTTATGCCAAGCTGTTGTAAAATTTGGATCTCTTCTGCTTCCATTTGCTCAGCATCAGCATCATTTATATGGTCAAATCCCAATAAATGCAAGCAGCCATGTATTACCATATGCGCCCAATGCGCTTCTAACGATTTTTTTTGTGTTAAGGCTTCCTCTGCCACCACGGGCGCGCAGATCACTAAATCACCCAACAGCGGTAATTCTATGCCTGCGGGTGCCGTGAAAGGGAAGCTTAACACATTGGTCGGCTTATCTTTTTTTCGATAGCTAAGGTTAAGCTGTTGGCTCTCAGCGTTATCGACAATGCGAATGGTGACTTCTGCCTCGTCTTGAAACGGCACAATGGCGGCTTCCAGCCATAACTGAAATTGTGCTGCGTCAGGCAGATCAGCGGCAGTTGTCGCCAGTTGTAAATCAAGAAGAATACTCATGCCGGCTTGCTGCCTGCGCTTGGTATTTTAACTGCCTGAGCGGCTTTGGCCGCTTCTGCTGCTTGCTGCTCTTTGGCTGCTTCATGTGCTTCATAAGCCTGCACGATGCGCTGTACTATAGGGTGGCGCACCACATCTTTGGCATTAAAAAAATTAAAGCTGATGTCGTTTACCTCCGATAGCACGTCTATCGCATGTTTTAAGCCGGAATACTGCCCGCGAGGTAAGTCGACTTGGGTAATGTCACCGGTAATCACCGCTTTGGCACTAAAACCAATACGGGTTAAAAACATCTTCATTTGCTCGGTGGTAGTATTTTGGCTTTCATCCAGAATAATAAAAGCATCATTTAAGGTGCGGCCACGCATATAGGCCAGTGGCGCAATTTCAATAACGCCGCGCTCCAGATATTTTTCTACTTTTTCAAACCCAAGCATTTCAAACAGCGCGTCGTATAATGGCCGTAAATAAGGATCGACTTTTTGCGCTAAATCGCCGGGTAAAAAGCCTAGTTTTTCACCGGCTTCCACCGCCGGGCGGGTCAGCACTATGCGCTTTACCATACCAGACTCCAGCGCGTCTACCGCACAGGCTACCGCCAGATAAGTTTTACCGGTACCAGCAGGGCCTATGCCAAAGCTGACATCATGCTGCAGTACATTGCTGACATAAATGGCTTGGTTCTGGTTGCGCGGTTTAATCAGGCCTTTTTTGGTTTTCAGGCTGAATTCGCGGGTTGGGCCGGTATCCGCCTGATACTGGATATCAAATTGCTCGCTTATCATCAGGTGGACCTGCTCAGGCGTAATGGCAGCGGCCTGAGCATCTTTATTGGCGGTAAGTTGATACAGACTGCTCAACATATCACTGGCGGCCTGCACATTCACTTGCGGACCACTGATGGTAATAAGGTTATCCCGATGACTGATTTCTACCAGTAAGCGCCGTTCAAGATGCTTGAGGTTATCATCATAGGGGCCAACCAGGAGCGTTAGCCGGCGGTGGTCTGCCGGCGTCAGGCTAAGTTCAGTGCTGATAATCTGCTCAGACAAAGTGACCATCCTGTATTAAGGCAAAATGTGGCATCATGGCGTGTATGTAGTAACACCCAGTACGTCGGCTTTCGGCTGGCGGGCTAAAATTTGTGCCGGGCTGATGGCACGTCTTAAGCCCATCTCTGCTTCAGTGCGCAGTAGCTCACCGCGCAATGAATTACTGAACACATCGGTAATCTTCACGTCAACAAACTGGCCCACCATCTCAGGAGTACCTTCAAAGTTAACTACCCGGTTATTTTCAGTACGGCCGGTTAATTCCATAATATTCTTTTTGGAGGGGCCTTCTACCAGAATACGTTGCTCAGTGCCTAACATGCCACGGGCAATCCGCAGCGCTTGCTGATTAATACGGTCTTGCAAAATATACAGCCGTTGTTTTTTGGTGTCTTCGCTAACGTCATCTGGCAAATCTGCGGCCGGTGTGCCGGGACGGGCACTGTAGATAAAGCTGAAACTCATATCAAAATCTATCGCCTGGATCAGATCCATCGTGGCCTGAAAATCGGCATCGTCTTCACCGGGGAAGCCGATAATAAAATCAGACGACATACTTAAATTTGGCCGGATTTTCTTTAAC
This sequence comes from Arsukibacterium sp., assembly GCF_036735525.1. Classification (NCBI taxonomy): domain Bacteria; kingdom Pseudomonadati; phylum Pseudomonadota; class Gammaproteobacteria; order Chromatiales; family Chromatiaceae; genus Arsukibacterium; species Arsukibacterium sp. The sequence continues at coordinate 15,390 of NZ_DAINOE010000026.1, forward strand.
TTGCGAATTTGTGCTTTGTATTCCAGCGCGGTATGGCCACGCTTCATCAGATTTAAAATGCGATCTGAGCCTGATTGCACCGGCAAATGCAAGTGATCCACCAGCTCAGGCACATCACGATATACCTCAATAATATCATCGGTAAATTCAATGGGGTGTGATGTGGTATAGCGAATGCGATCGATGCCATCAATAGCGGCAACTAAGCGTAATAACTCAGCAAAATGGCAGATAGCACCATCATGAGTCTGACCGCGGTAACCATTAACGTTTTGGCCCAGCAGGTTTACCTCGCGCACGCCCTGTGCTGCCAGTTGGGCAATTTCAAACAATACATCATCCAGCGGGCGGCTGACTTCTTCACCGCGGGTGTAGGGGACGACGCAAAAGGTACAGTACTTAGAACAGCCTTCCATAATAGAGACGAAGGCGGTAGGGCCTTCGGCTTTGGGCTCTGGCAGGCGATCGAATTTTTCTATTTCAGGAAATGACACATCCACTACCGGCGAGTGAGAGCCACGCACGGAATTAATCATTTCGGGTAAGCGGTGCAGAGTTTGTGGGCCAAATACGATATCAACATAGGGCGCGCGATCGCGAATCGCTTTACCTTCCTGAGAGGCTACACAGCCGCCGACACCGATAATCAGATCCGGGTTTTTCAACTTTAATGGACGCCAGCGGCCGAGTTGATGAAACACTTTTTCCTGGGCTTTTTCGCGAATAGAGCAGGTGTTCAGCAAGATCACATCTGCTTCTTCTGCTTCTTCGGTCAGGGTATAGCCATGAGTGGCATCCAGCAGGTCAGCCATTTTTGATGAGTCGTACTCATTCATCTGGCAGCCCCAGGTTTTAATGTGCAGCTTCTTGCCCATTGTCTGTCGTTACCTGTGTTGTCGCATCTAAAAAAGGGAGCGTATTTTAGCCTGTTCAGCGCCACAGTGCCAGCCTGGTGCGTAAAAGCTTTTTGTACCCTTATAGCAGGCGCTGGCGTGTGGTCACATAGCCGGCATAAAATATCACCGCCACCCCAGCCACCCAGCCCCAGGTCACCGGCTCTTGCCAGAACAGGTAACCAAAAGCCCCGGCAAACAGCACACTGCTATAGGTCCACATACCAATATCGCTGGCCGGAGCAGTAGCAAAAGCCCGGGTCATCGCCAGCTGACCAATGGCAGCAAAAATACCCATGCCGACAAAAGCCAGCCATACTTCTGTGGGTAAGGCTTGCCAGTAAAAAGGTAAGGGCGCGGCTGAAAACAGTGTGGTGAGCAGCGAAAAGTAAAACACGATCCGTACGGCTGACTCGGTGCGGGCCATGGCGCGAATAGTGGTTTTGGTAATGGCCACTAAAAATGCCGAGAACAACGCCAGCACTAATACTAAATTTAAACTGGGATCTGGGGTGGGCAGTGCCAGCACCACGCCAACAAAACCCAATGCGATACCGGTTAAGGTTAGTCGTGTTGGCCGTTCATTCAGCCAGATGCGCGCCAGCAGGGGAACAATAAAAGGCGATAACATGATGACCATCATGGCTTGAGCTAATGGCAGTTGTGATAGCACATAGAAAAAGCAGTACATCGACACCAGACCACTGATAGCGCGGCTCAGGTGTAAATACCAACGCGAGGTTTTTAGCATGCTAAAGCCATGTTGATATAAAAAGGGCAACATGAGTACCAGAGCAAACAGGTTGCGGAAAAACACGATCTGTACTTCTGAGGCCATATCACTGCTGTATTTGACCACAGCACCAATAGCGGCGAAGCAGGCTTCAGCCAGTAATAACAGTAAAGCACCTTTTACAAGATGGGGTTGCATGTGGCTTCCATAGCGGGCTCAGCGGGCGGCGCTATTATAACAGGCTACAGCCGTAACCACTGTTTGTTGCTAACTTATTTATCGCAGCCAGCGAGCAACTGGGCTTGATGACGGCACTCTTATTGCGCAGCGGGCTGGTTGAACTGATTACTGTTCAGTAAGGTTAACAATGCCTCTGCCGGCATAGGTTTGGCGAATAAAAACCCTTGTATAAAGTAGCACTGGCGCCGGGTGAAAAAGGCCAGCTGTTGTTCGGTTTCTACGCCTTCGGCTATGCAGTACATGCCCAGGCTGTTGGCCATACTGAGCATGGCATCAATAATGGTCTCATCGTTATGATCTATGCCAATATCTTTAACAAAACTGCGATCAATTTTTATTGCGTCTATTGGCAATTCTTTTAAGTATTTTAGTGAGGAGTAACCGGTACCAAAATCATCCAGAGCCAGCTCTATGCCCAGCTTATTTAACGCCAGCATAGTATCTATAGCGCTTTGGTGATCACGCATCAGCGCACTTTCGGTAATTTCAAAGCGCAGGCAACTGGCGGGCAACTGATAAGCTTTTAGTAAAGCCGCAGTATGTTCGGCCAGTTCAGCTTGCTCCAGATGCTGAGTAGATAAATTAACCGATAAATACAATTGATGGCCGGCTGCGCGCCACTGCGCTACATCTTTTAGTGCAAGCTTTAACAGGCTTTGGGTCATTTTAACAATCAGCCGGAGCTCTTCTGCCAGGGGAATAAACTCGCTTGGTGGGATCATGCCATCACGGCTTTGCCAGCGCAGTAAGACTTCAACGCCAACAATCGACTGGTTTTGACTGTTGATAATGGGTTGATAAAAGTTCACAAACTCTTGTTGCTGCAATGCCTGGCGTAGCTGAGTTTCACGCGCCAGTTGCAGATGGGCCTTTTCGTTCATTTCACTGATAAAAAACTGGAAGTTATTACGTCCGGCTTCTTTGGCATGGTACATGGCCACATCAGCATGTTTTAGTAATTCAGTGGCATTACTGGCATCATCCGGATAAATGGCTATGCCGATACTGGGTGACACACCCACCGTATGTGGCCCTAATTGCATAGGCTCACTGACTGAGGTTAGCATTTTACGCGCTACATGGCTTAGGTTGTGATTAGCTTTGTAGCCTTCCAGTAACACGACAAATTCATCCCCGCCCAGCCGGGCTACGGTATCGCTCTCCCGTAACGTCAGACTGAGTCGGCGTGCCACTTCTTTTAGCAATAAATCGCCAACGTCATGGCCAAGTGAATCATTGATATGTTTAAATTTGTCCAGATCAATAAAGCACAGTGCCAGTGGGCGTTTATCGCGGCGGGCTTGTTCAATACCATGAAGAATGCGATCCATCAATAGTGCCCGATTGGGTAAACCGGTAAGGGCGTCATAATTTGCCAGGTAGCGCAGTTCTTCTTCCGCCAGTTTTTGGGCAGTAATATCGGTAAACACCAACACATAAAAGGCCACCTGCTGCTCGCCAATGGCACTGATATTAATAAGGGTAGGGCGCTCCCGGCCATCGGGGGTTATCACCTGCTCCTCGCCCTGCCAGTGTTCGCCGAGTTTTAAACCCCTTAGCAATCGGGTATAAAAACGTCTTCGCACCAGACTAATACCCAAATGGTGAGTGCGCGGGTTATCCAGGTAATCTTCAATCTTGCCGAAGGCGGTGGTAAATGACTGATTTGCCGCTATGACTCTCTGCTGTGCATCAAGGATCACTACCCAGTCACGGGTTTGCTGAAAGGCCTCACCAAACAGCTTGGCTTGCTCCATACTGGCTCGGGTTTCGGTAATGTTACTGTAAGTGCCTACCGCAGCAGCTACACTGCCATCAGCATGCAGTTGTGTGGCGCGCCCCTGATCGCGGAACCATAACCAATGGCCTTTTTGATGTTTTAATCGGTAGGTCACGGCAAAATCATGCTCTGGCTGCTGTAAAAAACGCTGCCATTGTTGGCTGTATTTATTTTTATCTTCGGGATGAATAAGAGATAGATGCTGTGGCAATGTCATACCATCCATCATTTCGCTGTAACCAAGCATAGTACTGGGGCGAGAGGAAATCAGCATGTTACTGCTGGCTTGCCATTCAAAGGCGCCACTGTCGACCGAGTGTAAAGCTTGTTTCAAACGCTGTTCACTGGCTCTAACCTCTTGGTTTGCAGTCTGTAGCAGTTGCTGCTGGTTTCTGCGATAACGCCATAACACAATAATAAACAAGGCAGCTATTAGCAGATATAGCGATATAGCCCAATAAGACAGCCAGGGTGGCGGAGCTATAGTCAGTTGTAAGCGGGCAACCGGACTCTCTTTATTCGTATTGGGCGCAATGGCAACTACGTTAAAGGTGTAGCGGCCCGGACGAAGTTGTGGGAAGGTGACTTCAGAATGGCTTTGTATTGGGTAACTGACTGCATTCGAGCCCTCCAGCCAGAAGCGGTAGCGAATCTTATGAGCCTGATAGTAATTAAGTGGGCTAAAACGCAGTTGAATACCCAGATCCCGATGACTGAGCTTGAGTTGTTGGTTATTCAGCACGCCAACACGCGGAAGAAAGTCACCTGCCAGAACATTCACCCCGGTAATAACCACTCTGGGTTCAGGTAAGGTCTTTGGCAACAATTGAGGATCCACCAGCACTATGCCGCGCATACTGCCAAAAGCCAGCTTACCGTCAGCCATTTTAGTGCTCATACCGTCGTTAAATTCGTGAACAGCCAAATCATCAGCTTTGTTAAAATGTTCAATAGAGAGGTTTGTCGGGTTCAGACGACTCAATCCCTGATGGCTGCTAAACCAGATAAAGCCGAGTGTATCCTGTTGCAGCGCATAGACTCCGTTGGATGTCAGTATGTTTTTTGCGGAAAAATGATGGATGAGTTGCATCGTCTTAGCGTCAAAACCGAGCAGACCTATACCCTGCATCCCCACCCACAACACATCGTGCTCGTCTAGCAGCATGTTAGAGGCATTACGGTGTAAATGCGGAAGAAAGTCAGGCACCTGATAGATTAAGCTCAGTTGCTCCAGTTTGATATGGTAACGCCATATTTGATCAGAAACGGCTACCAGCAAGCTATCGTCTTGATCAGGTGCCAGGCCAAGAATGCCGTGAAAGTCACTTATCTTTAACTGGCGACTAAAAGCCTTTAGTGGTTTAATTTCACCAGTAGCCGGTTGATATTGATAAACTTGTTGACGGTATAAATAAATAAAACTGCCATCGTTATGCCGGTAAAAGTAGAAAGCGCCTTCACCAAGTAAGGTGGCATCTTCTTTATTTTTCAGGGGCAAATCAACTAACACACCTTGTTGTTTGTCAAAATAATTCAAACCAGTTGCGGAAACAAACCATAATTTTTGCGGGTTTTCAGCAAAAAGTTGTATCACTGTACCCTGGTGCCATGTTGCTTTAGGGTCATCACTGATAAAAAAACTTTGCGCCTCACCACTTTGGATATCTATAGCATGCAAGCCGTTATCGCTGCCGTACCAAAGCCGCTGCCCGCTGTGAATAATGTCATAGACCTTGTCACTGCTTATAGCTGAGACTTTGCTGGTAGCTGAATACTGGCTAAAAGCGCGACTGCTAGGGTGCCAGTAAAAAGCGCCATCATCCCGCGATGCTAACCAAAAACCGCCATGTTCATCTTGCACTATATCTAAGATATTGTTGTTATATAGATCCAATTTGCTATCGCTAAACCTCAACAGTGTTTCAGCTACACTCTGTTGCTCCCTGTGCATCTTTAATAAGCCTTGATCTGTCGCCAGCAATAATTGCTTATCTTGCCAATGTAATGCCCAAATATTGCGCTCAGGCAAAAAAATATCGGCTTGGTAAGCGGTACCTTCGGCCAGGTAGTGCTGAATTTGTGGCAAGGGTATGCGATAAAGCCCTTCAACAGTGCCCACCCATAGATAGCGATCATCAATACGAAGAAGCTTTACATGAAGTTGATCGGCATTGGTGTTGGCAAAAGGTAGGTGCTGAAGAAACTGGCTTGTTTTGCTTTTTAGTTCCAGGTGGTGCAGCCCATGACTGCCGCCCAAAAAGACAGCACCATCAGAGTATAGCAATGTTCTGAAAAAGACATCATCCTGCTGGCTGCTATCAATGCTGTATAAAATCTGAAGATTGCCTGTAGTTAACTCAAGTTGGTATAAGGTATGATTTGTCAATAAAAGCAGATTATTGATGTCAACTTCTACCATATCAAGAAAATACTCGTGGCGGTGTTGCTCAGTGTTTTCAGGTAACTTGATGATTATATCAAATACGCCATCTTCTGGATGGAACAAATACAAGCCGGCCAATGTCGACAAGGCCCAAATTCGTTGCTGGCTGTCTTCAAGAATGCGGCTGAAGGATTGCTCTTGCAGGCTATGCTGGCGGCTTTTAAGTTGCACCACCTCACGGCTATCAAATCTATTGATACCTCCTGCTGTGGCTAGCCATAAAAAGCCCTGACTATCGATGATTAAGTCGTTGACAGAGCCCTGGCTTAAACCCGAATCAGGGGTTAGTGGCATCAGTACCGGCGTGTTTGCAGAAACCGGCATAGCCGGAAAACTCAGCACACTGAGTCCAAGCAGAGCGCAGGCCAACACAGCTGCAAATTTCAAGCTAAGTCCCTCTGATTCAAAAATATATTCTTCTTTTTTTATGGCAGGTAACGACCATATAACGCAGTGCTCATCTTGTCCAGTGCTGTAACAGCGCCTTAGCAGTTAGTGCCATTATTAGCTTAGCGCGCGCCATACAAACTGCAGCAATATTACTACCAGACAACCGCATAACACTAGCCATTGCTGTTGACGCAGCAGTCGCAATAAGCGCTGAATATCTGCAGGGGTAGGTTCATTTGCTGCCTGCAGCCGCTCACGTGTCAGCTTGTGTTGAGCGTAAAACAACGGTCCACCCAAGCGCACATTTAACTTGGCTGAGGTCAACCTGAGCAGTGCGGCCTGACTCAGCCGAAAATAGCCGCCAGAGGATTGCCTAAGCGCGTTAATACTGTTGCGCAATGCACTTTGTAACAGCAATAAAAATGTCGCCAGCCAAAGACCAGGTAATTGGCCGATGGCATAGAGTACGGCACTGCAAAGGCCAAAATGGCGGTTATGCTTAAGTTTAACCGACCATTGTTGCGCCATTGCCTGCACCAGAGCATAAGTCAGGGCCAGCAAAGCGCCACCGAGAAGATACCAGAAAAAGATCGCCAGGTACTGGCTGGCAAAACGCAGGCTGGCACTTTCTATTAAGGCCTTACTTAAACCCAGTTCTGATAACTTATCGGTATCTCTTAATAGCAAAGGGCTGGCCAGTTGACGGGCCAAGCGCAATTGAGGTTGCTGTAACAAGCGGGCGATACGAGCGATTTGCACCTCATACGGCTGCCAGCTCAAGCAAATAAACAGCAGTAATATGTCAATCATCACTGGCCAGGCAGAAATCATCAGCAGACCATAAGCTATGCCTAAGGGCCAGAGCAGCATCAGTAATAAGGCAAGGCCACCGGCTAACCGTTGTTGTGCTGCCGGCCGGCTATAATCGGGATGCACTTTAGCGGCCAGCCGTTTGGCCAGCCACATAAAAGCGGTGCGTGGCTGCAGCTGCAGCCTGCTGCTTAAATAATGGCTGGCAAGTGCGGCCAAAAGCCATACAGCGGCAGGGCTGCTGATGATTGCCAGCCAGTCGGGTGTCACGCTGTTTTATCAGCCGCAAGTTTGGGTAGCATTACAGTGACCATAGCAGAGCTGTTTTTGGCAGCGATGCTCAAAAAGGCCTCAAAAGAGGTGGGAGACTCTTTACCGGCAATATCACTTAAGCTGCGGATCACCACAAAGGGGGTATTCAGCATATGGCAGACTTGTGCAATAGCTGCGCCTTCCATTTCTACTGCCAGCATGGTTGGGAATTGCTGGCGGACCCGGGCAATGCGCTCAGGGTCACACATAAAGCTATCGCCGGTAGCAATGAGGCCTTTGCGGGTTTGGCAAAAACCCAGCTCGCTGATACTTTGCTCGGCGGCACTAACCAAGGCGGCATCGGCGATAAAACTGGCCGGCATTTGCGGTACCTGGCCAGGGGCATAACCGAAGGCCGTGACATCAACATCATGGTGGATCACATCAGTGCTGATCACCACATCGCCCACCTGCAAATCGTCGGCAAAGCCGCCTGCAGAACCGGTATTGATAATACAGTCAGGCGCAAACTGGTTGATCATTAAGGTAGTTGCCACGGCTGCAGCCACCTTGCCTATTCCCGATTGCACTATCACCACTGGCTGTGATGCCAGTTCACCCAGATAAAAAGTATAGCCACCCAGTTGCTCAGTACGACAGTGTTGCAGCTGCTGTTTTAACAGAGCGACTTCTTGCTCCATCGCCCCGATAATTCCTACTAATTGCATAAAGCGCCTCTGACAATAAAATTGCCATTATAAAGCGCTGCTGCACTAAAAGCTGCTATTAAGCGTGATTTTGTTGCAGCTGTATTTGGCCAACCGTTTTGTTATCGGTCAGACGACCTTGCTGGTAGTCAGCGATGGCCTGCTCTATTTCGGCTACGGTGTTCATCACAAAGGGGCCATACTGCACTACCGGCTCATTCAGCGGCTTAGCGGCTAATACTAATAACCGGCAGTCATGCTTAGCCACCAGCGTAACCAAAGCGCCGGGCGTTAACACCCCCGCATGGTGCTCTGGCACTTGTTGTAACTCTCCGTCGGCTTTGCGCAGCGCAACACTGCCTTCAAAAGGGTAAATCATTGCCTGATGAAATTCTGGCAGCGTTAATTGGTACTCAGTATCAGCCTTAAGCGTCACATCATAATACTGTGGATCCGTGCTCAGACCACCAATAGGACCATGTTGTTGCTGGCCATTAAGTTCGATACTGCCGGCGATCAGCTTGAGGTTAACACCAGGCGCGGGTGAAAACTGCGGGATTTGCTCGGGTTTAATATCCACATAGGCCGCCGCTTTCATTTTTTCTGCCGCAGGCAGGTTTAACCACAACTGAAAGCCACGCATCAACCCTTGCTCTTGTTGCGGCATTTCTGAGTGAATAATGCCGCGCCCGGCCGTCATCCATTGGACACCGCCACTTTTTAAGTGGCCTTTATTACCCATATGATCTTCATGCAACATATGGCCATCGAGCATGTAGGTCACGGTTTCAAAACCACGATGCGGATGCGCCGGGAAGCCTTTGATATAGTCATTCGCCTGCGCTGAGCCAAAGCAATCCAGCATTAAGAACGGGTCTAGCCTCAGCTTTGGGTTTTGCCCCAGGCTGCGTTTGATTTTAACACCAGCACCATCAGATACACTGATAGCCGGAATAAGTTGGCTAAGTTGTCTCATAACACCTCCAAATAGTAATAAGTCATTTAATAACAAATTTTTCAGAATGAAAATGGCATTTATAGACAGTTATTATTCAACTTTATAGAAAGATTGTTCAGTTCTAGTTAAGTTCAAGCTGTTATAGTCCGTTCTACAACAACAAGGAGCTCATCATGAAAAAACTTATCTTATGTACAATATTAGGCGCAGCCTTATTCAGTGCTCATAGTCAGGCAGACTTACGTTGGAATTATATTGGCGCCGGTTACGCTGATGCCTTTGGCGATGGTCCCTACGTAGAGGCTTCATTTAAGCTTGATCCCTCATTCGTACTGCAGGCCGATTACAGCCGCTTGTCACGGGGCGCTGCCAATTATAATGTGATGAGCGTTGGCATAAACTATTTGTCTAACTTTAAACTGGATTTCACCCCGCGTAGCCAAACTTATTTGATGCTGGGCTTAGATAATGTATCAGGTGCGGATGACAGTACAGGAGTCTATGGTGGTGTTGGCTTGCGTCATCCGTTAACAACGCAGGTAGAATTGTTTACCCAGGCTAGCTATCATACCGTTGGTGATGATTACGGTAGTTTTGCCGGCGGCATTGCGTTCTTTTTAAGCCCTGATTGGGCTGTACGTAGCAGTATGGCCTTAAATAGCGGCAAAGTGAGTGATGAGTTCCGTTTGGGTATGTCTTATCAGTTCTAACCTAAAGGTGAAGACATAGCCTAATGTAGTCAACCAGAATGTTAAAAGCCGCTTAAAGCGGCTTTTTGTTTTTTTAACGTCTTGAACAGTTTAACGCTGAGTAATCATTGCAGATGGGCAGACTTAATCTTATTATCAAAGAGTGCGGTGGCAGGGTTTTGCTTTTTTAAAGGGCAAATGTCTGCATAGTTAAGTCTATAAAGTTGTCATAACAGGTGAGTAAATTTATGCCATTGAGGGCAAGCCGTCATTTATCAGGGAGCTTTTTATGTTAGATGCCTTTTTTATTCAGTTAAGCACTGAGCCAGAAACCATTAGTTTTGAGCAAAGCATTGAGATTATTGACCAACATTATCATTTTACGCCAACGGCGTTTCAAAATGGCCAGCAGGCGAATCAGGCCGGTGAAAACAATGGCGCCTGTAAAATTCTGGCTTTTGGACAATTACACCAGTTATCTGAGCCGCAAACCCTACAATTATTTGGGCATTTTTATCAGCAAGTCATTGCCACGCCAGCCGGCACTGATCATCAGAATATCCGTAATTTTATGCGCACCGGTTGGGATGGTGTGGTATTCAGTCAATCGCCGTTAACATTAAAACAGGACTGAATATCTCCCGCTGTTTTTTGCTTATCTTCTGTGACAGCAGGTTGACCACTTGAGGTTATCCTGCTGCATATCAGTCATTTGGCTGTTATCTTTGTGTATTAATCTGCTTTTCACTGCCTGACCAGCTAACAACTGGTAGATTATTCATTTAGTCAAAGACTATACGGGGAAGTGTGTGTGGTGTAGCCGCTGTTTAGTATTAGTATCCTTGCTGCTGGCAGGGTGTCAGCCAACAGAGACAGTTAGCTCGGATCGAGGTAATGGTGATAGTCGTGACGTTCGTTCTTTGCCAGTGGCTGCGGCTGAAGTGAAGCACCGTGATTTATCACGCCGGTTAGTGTTGTCGGCTGATGTGCGTGCCCGTCAGGTAGTGCGGCTAACGGCTCGTAGCCGCGGTTTAGTGGAACAGATACTGGTAGAAGAAGGGGATGCGGTCAGTGCTGGCCAGTTATTGCTGGTATTAGAGCTGAGTGAGCAACGCGCCGAGTTGCAGCGGGCGGCTGCGGTGTTAGAGCAGGCAAAACTGGCTTACCAGCGGCAACAACAGCTATTTGCGCGTAATTTAACCAGCGCTGCGGATTATCAGTCGCAAGCTGCGGCACTAAGGGTGGCCGAAAGTGAGCATCAGCTGTGGCAAACCCGGTTAGCCTTTGGCCAGATAGTAGCGCCGCGCAGTGGTGTGGTTAGTATGCGGGCAGTCGAGTTGGGTGAGGTGGTGCGCGAGCAGGATACCTTACTGGAAATCTCGGCCATGGATGAGTTAGTGTTGCATTTGGGCGTGTCTGAGCGCGACGTCGCTCAGTTACAGGTTGGCGCCGAACTTAGCGTGCAACTCGATGCCATGCCCGGCCTTGATTGGCCTGCGCAAGTCAGGCGTATTTTCCCCGCTACCGACAGCCTGAGCCGCTTTGTTACCGTTGAGGTAGCACTGCCGGCAGAGGCCTATAGTCAGGGAGTAAAACCTGGCTTTTTGGCCCGGGCTAATATGTTGATTGATGCCCGCGAGCAAGTCCTCGCGGTACCGGCCTCTGCGGTGGTTAATCAGGATGACAAGCCCTATGTATTCCTTATCCGTCAGGACCGGCTGCACTTGCAACATGTTGAGCTGGGTGTCAGCCGCGGCCAGTGGCTGGAAATCAGCAGTGGCCTGCAACAGGGTGATATAGTGCTGGCCAATGCCAGTCTGGATATGCAGCATAATCAGCCGGTGCGGATTGTCGGCTGGAGGGGCTAGCATGACAGCAGAGACAAAGACCACTCGCGGCGGTATCACTGGTTGGGCTATCGGCCGGCCGGTCGGTACCATGGCGTTAAGCTCGGTTATCTTAATTATTGGTTTGTTTTTTATTCAGCGCTTGCCGGTAGATCTGCTGCCTCATATTGAATATCCACAAATTAGGGTATCGGTCAATTATCCGGGAGTGGCGCCTGAGGTCATGGAAGAGCAGGTAACCCGGGTATTGGAGCGCAATCTGGCGTCGGTCGAAGATTTAGTGCATCTGGATAGCCGTGCATCTGAAGGCCGTACCAACATTAATCTGCATTTTGGCTTTGGCACTAACCTGGATATTGCGCTGCAAAACACTGCCCGGGCGATGGAGCGGGCCCGCACCCAATTGCCACCCGACATTGACCCGCCTCGGCTATTTAAATTTGACCCCTCAGAAGCGCCGGTGTGGCAGGCAGGCTTTAGCTCTGCAGTGCGCACTGAAGTGGAAGTGCGCGATTGGATTGAAAACCGCCTGACCCCCCATCTCATTTCTATTGCCGGTGTATCGTCAGTAGAAGCTGCCGGCGGCTTGCAGCGAGAGTTGGAAATTATTGTTGATCAACACCGTTTAGCCGCCTATGGCTTAACGCTGGATGATGTGGTGCAAATGCTGGCGCGTGAAAACCTTGATGTGGCCGGTGGTTGGGTCACCTCAGCCAGTTTTGATGTCATGGCCAAAACTGAGGGCCGTTTTCGCTCGGTAGCGGAGCTACAGCAATTATTGCTCAATGTGCCGGGCAGTCCGCAGCAAATACGGCTGACCGAGGTTGCCGAGGTACGCGATGGTTATCGTGAGCAACGGGTATTTTCACGCTTAAATGGGGTACCTGCGGTGCAGGTGTCTATTTTTAAACTGCCACAGGCTAATACCGTGCAGGTGGTGGAGCAGTTGCAACAAGTGTTAGCCCGTTTGCAGCGTAGCGGTTTTATTCCGGATGATATTGAATTAAATGCCATAGACGATCCGGCGTTTTTTATTCGTGGTGCTATTGCCAGTGTCAGCAGTGCTGCCTTGCTGGGTGGCGCCCTGGCGATGCTGGTGGTGGTCTTGTTTTTGGGCAGTATCCGCAAAAGTTTTGTGATTGGTTTATCTATTCCAATTGCACTGATGGCCACCTTTGCCATGATGGGACAGAGTGGGCTGACTATTAATATCATCAGCTTAGGTGGTCTGGCATTGGGTATTGGCTTGTTGCTGGATAATGCCATTGTCATGCTGGAAAACATTTACCGCCACTACAACAAGCTAGATAAATCACCGGAGCAGGCGGCTCGTGATGGCGCGGCAGAGGTAGCCTCAGCCATTGCGGCTGGCACCATGACCAACCTGGCGGCGGTAGTGCCATTTTTGCTGATCACTGGCATGGCTGCGCTGATTTTCCGGGAAATGATTTTAACGATCTCCTTTGCCATTCTCGCTACCCTGGCGGCCGCCTTGACCCTGGTGCCGATGTTAGCGGCTTTGCTGGGGAAAATACGCTGGCAAAGTGGTTTAAACCACAGCTGGCCTATTACCGCCTTTAATTCGCTAATTGAAGGCTTACGCCACCGCTATGCGGCGTTGGTGCCTTATATATTACGTGGCCGTTATCTGGTGTTGCTGTTGGTGGCCTTGTTGTTTTATGGCAGCCTGCAGCTATCTGAGCGCTTGGGTTCTGAGTTTTTACCGCCGGTGGATGATGGCTCAGTATCGGTCAGAATGCAGCTGCCCCCTGGCACACCGCCAGATGAAACCAACGCTGCGGCGCGCGTTATAGAGCAAAAGCTGCTGCAGTTACCCCATGTACAATCACGTTTTGTGCTGGTAGGGGGCCATTTAGGCAGCGGTGTAATTAACGAGCGGCCGGGCATGGCCAACTTTAGATTACAGCTGACGCCTGCCAGTCAAAGGCCCGATATGACAGCCGGAGAGTGGGTTAGCATGGCGCAGCGTGAGTTAAGGGCGCTGGCGATTCCGGGGACGCGCATCAGTGTGCGGCCGCCCAGTATTCGTGGCTTGCGTTTTGGTCGCGGCGGGGCCGATTTTTCGGTCGCCATAGTGGGTGAAGATCTACAACAATTGCGTGAAGTCAGCATTGAGGTGGCCAATCGCTTACAGGGCATAGCCGGTTTACAGGGCCTGGAAACCGCCCGGGAAGAGCAAAGCCCGCTGTTACAGGTAAGGGTGGATCGGGAGCGGGCGGCTGACTTTGGGCTTAGGGTATCAGACATTGGCCGGGCTATTCGGCAGGCCGTTAATGGTGCTGTGCCCACCCGTTACATTGATGGTACTCAGGAATACGATGTCAGGGTACGGCTACCCAGATCCCAGGTGCAGGATGCCGAGCAGTTAGGCCAATTGTTATTGTTCCGCCAAGATGGGCAAAGGGTGCAATTGCGCGATCTGGCGCATTTTGAACTGAGCGAGGGACCTGCGCATATTGAACGCGAAAACCAAAGCCGGGTGCTGCGTCTGACCGCTGATATTAATACGGCTGAGGCCGATGTTGCTGCCATTATTACCGAGGTAGAAGCGCGGCTGGCAGATTTAACCTTGCCCCCGCAGTTTAGCCTGGTGCTGGGCGGGCAATGGGAAACCATGCAAGAAAGCCAGACCGAGCTTTATACCGTGATAGCACTGGCCATTTTTCTGGTGTTTGTGGTGTTGGCGGTGCAGTACGAAAAGCTCAGTAACCCGCTGGTAATTATCTTAACTGCGCCCTTGGCACTGATTGGTGTGGTGGTGGCGTTGTGGTTAACCGATAGCCTGTTATCGGCGCCGGTATTAATAGGGGTGGTGCTACTTATTGGTATAGTGGTGAATAATGCCATTTTACTGGTAGAGTATATTGAAATAGAGCGCCGGGCGGGGGTGGCGCTAGAGCAGGCCATTGCCCATGCGGCCAGTGTGCGACTAAGACCGATTTTAATGACCACCTTAACCACGGTAATGGGTATGTTGCCATTGGCATTAGGCCTGGGTGAGGGCGCGGAAATTATGCGACCACTGGCGATCTCTGTGGTGGGGGGCTTATTAGGCTCAACCCTGTTAACCCTTATTGTGGTGCCCGCCTTGTACTATATTATCAATCAGTCAGCACAGTGGTTAGTCTGGCGTTTTACCGGGCGCTTAACCGGGCAAGGTACGGCGACGGCCGACACAGTGAAACATCCTAAATAAACACATTTAGCCTGGTATGCATAATGCTGATATCATCAGCTAAACCATTTCAGGTAAAAAGGAGCGGGGCAATGCGCAACGGGCTATTAACGGTATGCTGTGGAGTGTTGCTGGCGTTTGGCTTGCAAGCTGCGACAGTACAGGAGCAGTTAACAAAAACCGCCACGGCTCAGGCGTTATCTGAGCAGGCACTGGCACCGGTGATCGAGCGGGCCCTGCAAAGCTTTAATACCCCAGGCATGGCAGTAGGTATTAGCTTTCAGGGCGAGCGGCTTCATCTGGCGGGCTATGGTCAGCGCGATCTAGCCCAGCAATTACCGGTTAATGCCCAGACATATTTCCGGCTGGCCTCTGCCAGTAAAGCCTTTACTGCTGCCAGTGTCGCTATTTTAGTCGATGAGGGCAAACTTAACTGGGATGATAAAGTTATCAGTCACCTGCCTGCCTTCAGGTTAAAAGACCCCTGGGTGACGGCAGAATTTACCATCCGGGATTTACTCAGTCATCGTAGCGGTTTGGTCAGCGCCGCCGGCGATAGCATGATTTGGCCTGAGCCCTCAGGTTTTAGCCGCGCAGAAGTTATCCATAACCTGCGATTTTTAACGCCAGAGTTTGGGTTTCGCAGTCGCTATAGCTACAGCAATGTGCTTTACATCACCGCTGCAGAGCTGGTCGCGACGGTATCAGGTCAGCCTTGGGAGCAGTTCGTCGCTGAGCGAATTTTTAGCCCCTTGCAAATGCAATGTTTTGCCGGAGCTATGCCCAGCACATCATTAAGCAATATTGCGCTGGGTTATCGGTTTGACGCGGATAGCGGTTTTATTGAAATACCCCGTAATCATATTAATGGCCAGGGGCTGATGTCAGCGGCGGCGGGCGGCGTGGTCTGCAGTGCCGCTGATACCCTTAACTGGCTGGAATACTTGTTACAACTGCAGCAGGGGAAAGCTGTACCTCAGGTTTTCAGTGCCCGGCAGCTGGCGCAAATGTGGTCGCCACAAACCATTATGACGGCATCAGCACGGGATCAGCAGCTTAACCAAACGCATTTCAGCCATTATGGCTTGGGCTGGCGTATGCATGATATGCACGGCTTTAAAGTGATCACCCATACCGGCACCTTGTCAGGCTACCAGGCCTATGTTGCTTTAGTACCAGCACAACAACTGGCGGTGGTATTGCTCAATAATGGCTCGGACTCAGGCGCCAGAAATGCGGTGATGCAGACGATTTTAAAGGCGCTGGTGCCAGAGCTGGAGCAGGTAGACTGGATAGCCGATGAGCAGGAGCAGCAAGAGTTACGCCGGCAACGTGCGGCGGCCCGGGTCGAGTTACCTGTGGGCACCGGCCAGGTGCAATTGCCATTGGCTGACTACAGTGGTGATTTTGCCGATCAATGGTTTGGAGCTATGCAGCTGACGGAGCAGGCGGGCCAGCTTCGCATTGAATCGGCGCGTATGCTGAATCTGCGCGGCAGTTTAACGCCTTTTGTCGATCACAGTTTTGTGATCAAGTGGGATGATGCCAACGCCGCCCGTGACAGCTTTATTCATTTTCAGGTAAATGGCCTACGTCAGGTCACAGGCTTTACCTTGTCACCCTTTGCGGTAGAAGCCCCCCTTGCCCATGAATGGCGGGATATGTTGTTTTTAAAGAAACAAATGTAGGCAGTTTATCAAACAGCTGTTAGGTGTTTATGTTTATTGCTGCTACTGTTATGGATAGAGCAATAATAAATTCCTAAGGAACAGTAGCCTATGCGCAGCAACCTCCCCGTCACCATGCGTGAGCGGACCTTTTCCGCGCAGGTAAAACTGATTTCCACCACAGATTTAAATAGTAAAATTTTGCACTGCAATGACGCTTTTATTGATATCAGTGGCTTTTCTAAAGAAGAATTAATAGGACAACCACATAATATTGTGCGGCACCCGGATATGCCACCACTGGCCTATGAAATTATGTGGCAGCATCTAAAAACCGGTAAACCCTGGATGGGATTAGTTAAAAACCGCAGTAAAAATGGCGATTTTTACTGGGTCAATGCCTATATTACCCCGATAACAGAGCAGGGTAAAATAGTAGGTTATGAATCGGTGCGCTCTTGTCCCAGCCGCAGTGATGTGGCGCGGGCAGACAAACTATACAAAGCGATCAATGCCGGGGGCTTTAAATCTACCCCGTTTTATCTTAAAAAAAGCGCACTGTATTTATTAGTGGCGTTCATTGTTAATGCGCTGCTGTATAGTTTGGGTTCTTTGGGCTTGCTGCAATTAGGCTTGTTGGTCACAGTGCTCAGTTATGCGTTCTTAGCCGAGCTTAGCCGCCGGGAGTCAATACAGGCAGTTAAAGCTTTATTAGGAGATGCCTTTACTCATCCGTTAGCTTCCAGAACTTATACAGATGATCAGCCAGATGTGGGCGAACTTAAAGTCGCCATTATGAGTTCGCAGGCGCATTTAGGGGCAGTGCTGACCCGGATTGAAGATGCCGCGGTGAATGTATCGCGCCAAGCTGAGCGCGGTTTAAAGCAGGCGGATGCCACTATGTCGCGTATCAGCCAGCAGCAACAGGAAACCGAACAAGCGGCTACCGCCATTAACGAAATGACCACTACTATTGCCGAAGTATCCCAGCATGTGCAACACACCGCAGAACAAGCTGAGCAGGCCAATGAATTGGCCGGGCGCAGCAGGGAATCAGCGGCTACAACGCGCAAGTCAATAGAATCGCTGCGTAATACCGTTCAAAATATCAGTAGCTCAGTGGCCCAGGTGTCTGAGCAAACTCATAATATTGCCAGTGTCGCCCAGATGATTGAGCAAATTGCCGAGCAAACCAACTTGTTAGCTCTTAATGCGGCCATTGAAGCAGCCCGTGCCGGCGAGCAAGGACGCGGCTTTGCTGTTGTGGCTGACGAGGTACGCAACCTGGCGAAAAGGACTCAGGACTCTACCCGAGAAATTCACAGTATTATTAATGAGTTAAGTAACAGAGCTGATGCCGCGGTAAAAGTAGCTGAAGACGGCACCAAGGGTGCAGAAACCGGCTTACAACAGGTTAAAGATACCGAGCAAATGCTAAATGGTATTTCCGAGTCAGTAGAAGCTATCGCCTCAATGTCCATTCAAATGGCCACTGCTGTAGAGCAGCAAGCGCATGTGGCGGAAGATGTGAACCGCCAGGTCGTCAGTATTGCCTCGCTGGCCAATGACAGCCTGACCGAAGCAGATAATTCGGCGAAAACCACTCGCCGACTACAGCAGATAGCCAACGAGTTGCACGAATTAGTGGTGCGCTTTAAACGCTAATTTTGTCTTCTGTTACAAGTATTTTCTTATAAAAAAAAGGCCAGTATTACTGGCCTTTTACAATATGACTTTTGCTAGACGGTAACATTGATATTTTGTCCAACATTGCCCACTGGAGCGGGTAATGCCAGTGGCTCAACGGTTGCCATGGCACTTTGTACCAATAAATTGGTCATTTGTGCCTGCTGGTTTTGCTGATTTTTTGCCATCACTGCACCTAACAGCTCGAAAGCCTGGGCCGACGCTAAGGCGCCCACGGACTGACTCATAGATCCTCCTATTTAGCCAAAGGTCACCATTGTATCGGCAGGTGCAATATAAACTTTAGGCATTTTTTTGCCGCATCCATTTTATTTTTTGCTATTTAATTTTGGCTTGAGGGGAAGCAGAAAAATGAATGCCGCCCGTTGCAGCGGGCGGCATTCCAACTTAGCGCGGAGTGACTCATTTCTCCAATGCGTTAAGATGCCCGGATAAGCGCAGTTGATTGCGCTTTAATCTGTGAATGCGATAACACCGGTGTCAGTGAATTGACGGGGGTTACTGCAGGCTTTAGTGAGCGTACTGGTCGGGTAGGACCTTTTTTCACTAAACCTTTAAATAAGGGTTCGACAACAGGGGCTGGTTTACCTAATTTTGCCGCCAGCGCGCTTTGTAAATCTGCTGCAGTATAACCGGCTTTAATTTTAATACGTAAGTAGGGAATGCCTGCAGTCTCTAAGGCGCCGCTGACAAACCAATCAGGTGCCGCTTTATGACCATCCTTGCTGCTATTGTTCACTAAATCAACTACTGCGACAACTTGTAAGTCATCGGGCCGACACAGCACAAAGTCCAGATATTTGGCGTTAAGTTTAAGGTTAATACTTCGCTTGGCCTTATCTGCTGCTTGCGGTCTTACGTCAAGCAAGTCAGCCAGCTTTATGCGGTTGAGTATTTTATACTCATTGCTGACGGCTTTTTCGAGTAAGCCTAAAAATGAGCGTTCTACCGGGCTGAATAAGCTGGCACGCTTTTGCACCTGAAATGGGTTGCTATTATCAATAAAACGGCTTGCGACCATAGCGACCACTATGACCAGTAGCACCAGTAACAATAGAACAAATTCCATGCATACCTCCGACGACAAATTGACGGTAATGTGTTGTCAACTTTATATAACTGCATGCATGCATTTGCTGTGCCAATAAATTTACTTTGTGAGGTGTTTGTACATTTTTGTGGGTGATGCTTGGCATAGTGGCCATTAATAGCGTTTATATTAAAAATGCGCTTATAGTAGTGATACACCTTTATAAGCATAACGTGCTTAACTGTAACTTTCGCAATAAATGAGGCTGGATATGGCTGATACAATTACCCGGGCAGGTTTAACTATAACCGGCCAGTTTAACAGCGACTATGAGCAAATTCTGACCACTGACGCCTGTGCTTTTGTCAGCGAACTGGTGCGTGAATTCCGGCCACAACTGACCGCCTTACTGGCTAACCGCATTAGTCGTCAGCAGCAGTTTGACAAGGGCGCTTTACCGGATTTTTTACCAGAAACGGCTGCTATTCGCGCAGCTGACTGGCAGGTAGAGCCCATTCCAGCCGATTTGCAGGACCGCCGGGTAGAAATTACCGGCCCGGTTGATCGCAAAATGATCATTAACGCGCTAAATGCGGATGTAAAAGTCTTTATGGCCGATTTTGAAGACTCTCAGGCGCCCAGTTGGTCCGGGGTCATTGAAGGCCAGATTAACCTCCGCGATGCCAATCTTGGCACTATTAGTTATACCGATCCGCACAGCGGCAAGCATTATGCGCTTAACGATAACCCGGCGCTGTTGATTGCCCGGGTGCGTGGCCTGCATTTATGGGAAAAACATTTACTGGTGGATGCTGCTCAGGTGCCTGGCTCGCTGGTTGATTTTGCGCTGTACTTTTACCACAACTGGCAAACCCGGCTGAAAAATGGCTCAGGCGTTTATTATTACCTGCCAAAACTACAAAGCCATACTGAGGCCAAGTGGTGGGATGAGGTGTTTAGCTTTACTGAGCAGAAATTTAAGGTAGCTAAGGGCACCATTCGCGCCACTGTGCTGATTGAAACCCTGCCTGCTGTGTTTGAAATGGATGAAATTCTGTATAGCTTAAAAGATCATATAGTGGCGCTGAATTGCGGCCGTTGGGATTATATTTTCAGCTATATCAAAACCTTAAATAACCACGCAGATCGGGTGTTGCCAGACCGGCAGGTAGTCACCATGACCAAGCCGTTTTTAAACGCTTACTCGCGCTTATTAATTAAAACCTGCCATAAGCGCGGCGCCCTGGCGATGGGTGGTATGGCGGCCTTTATACCGGCCAAAGATGCCAGCGAAAACGAAAAAATCTTGGCGCGGGTGACTGCCGATAAAGAGTTGGAAGCCAGTAACGGCCATGATGGTACCTGGGTGGCGCACCCCGGTCTGGCGGCTACGGCTAATGGCGTGTTTGCCAAGTATTTAGCCGGTGGCAAGGTGAATCAGCTGGATGTTAGCCGCGAGCAAGACGCGGAGATAACAGCGGCTGAGCTGTTAGCCCCTTGTGAGGGCGAGCGCACTGAAGACGGTATGCGCACTAATATCCGGGTGGCGCTGCAATATATTGCCGCCTGGATCAGCGGTAAAGGCTGTGTGCCTATCTACGGCTTAATGGAAGATGCCGCTACGGCGGAGATTTCCCGCACCTCGATTTGGCAGTGGATTAAGCATGGAAAAAGTTTAAGCAACGGTAAGTTAATTACCAAGGCCCTGTTTGCCGACTTTTTAGAGGAAGAGGCAAAAGTAGTGTTGCAGGAAGTAGGAACTGAGACCTGGCAAAGTCAAAATTTTGACCGGGCACAGCAACTGCTGCTGGACATTACCACAGCTGATGAACTGGTCGAGTTTTTAACTTTGCCGGCATATCAGCTGCTTGATTAACCTGAGTAAACCAAACCAAAGGCGCTGCCATTGCTGACAGCGCCTTTTTTGTTTTGGCGCTTGTGGGAGTTGTTGCGACATGCCGGATACATCACTCTTCCTCACTCGTCAAACGCACTAATTCAACTCATCTGCCGTTTCAACAATCAACCGCCTGAACCAAATATGGCTGGCATCCTGGTGCAGTAGCGGGCTCCAAATCATCTTTAATTCAATCGACGGAATGGCAAAGGGCGGGTCCATAATAGCCATGGTAGGGTCATTCTCATATAACTTGGCTGCGCGGCTGGGCAGGGTGGCAATTAAATCTATGCCCACTGCCAGGTGCATGGCGACATGGTAGTTACGGGTAAATACTGAGATATTGCGCTGTTTGCCCAGTTTAGCCAGGGCTTCATCTACCCAGCCGAGTTTTTGTACATCTTTCGGATCCATGCCCACGCCAACACCAAAGCCGGTTTTACTGACCCAGATATGCTGCGCTTTTAAATAACTGTCTAAATTAAAGTGTTTAACCACAGGGTTACTGGCATTAATCAGGCAGGAAAAGCTGTCACGCCATACGGTTTTTTGGTGAAACGACTGCGGCAACTGATCAAAGCGGTTAATCGCCATATCAACCTTGCCGTTTTCAACATCATGAAAGGTCACATCTGAAGGTGTCATAATATCCAGGCTGGTCAATGGCGCCTGCACGCGCATCTTCTTCAATAATGCAGGTATCAGCGTTGAAGCGGCGTAATCGCTGGCCATAATCCGGAAAACCCGCTGGCTATGTAATGGCTCAAAGTCTTTATTAGGTTGCAGCGTTTCTTCTAGCGTCAGTAATACACCCCGCACCACCGGCGCCAGCTCACGGGCGCGTTCGGTCGGCACCATGCCATCAGAAGTGCGCACTAATATAGGATCATTTAATAAATCGCGCAGCCGTTTTAAGCCATTACTCATGGCCGGCTGGGTAATATTTAACTGGTTGGCGGCCCGGGTCACGTTCTTTTCGCGCAGTAACACATCCAGATAAACCAGCAGGTTTAAATCCATCTTATTAATATTCATCTGCAAAATGCCTTTGGCTATATCTATCACTGAGTTGAATCATAACATTGGCCAGGCTGTGGCCGTCAAGCTGATATTGCCATTCACCAAAAAAATGATGGACATCATTAAAATCAGCTATATGAATTGTTGTTTTGTTATCTATAGTGAATACCAACAACACGCACAACAGTTTTAGTATGAGGAAACGGCCATGACAGCTTATCAAGATGATATCAAACACTTCAACCAGGTATGCCAACAGGCTGGCGCCGCCTGGAATGCCATCAGCCCGGAATATGCGGCGCGGATGAAGCTGCAAAACCGCTTTAAAACCGGATTAGACATCGCCCAGTATACTGCAGACATTATGCGTGCTGATATGGCGGCCTATGATGCCGATGCCAGCCAGTACACCCAGTCACTGGGTTGCTGGCATGGTTTTATTGGCCAGCAGAAATTGATCGCTATTAAGAAACATTTCGGCAGCACCAAAAGAAAGTATCTGTATTTGTCGGGTTGGATGATAGCGGCGCTGCGCTCTGAATTCGGGCCACTGCCGGATCAGTCGATGCATGAGAAAACCTCAGTACCGGCCTTAATAGAAGAGCTGTACACCTTTTTACGCCAGGCCGATGCCCGTGAATTAGGTGGCTTATTTAACCAACTTGATGACGCGACTGACGACGCTAAAAAAGCAGAGATTCAGGCGAAAATAGATAACTTTGAAACCCATGTAGTGCCGATTATTGCCGATATTGATGCCGGTTTTGGTAATGCTGAAGCGACCTACTTATTGGCTAAAAAGATGATTGAAGCAGGTGCCTGTGCTATTCAGATTGAAAACCAGGTGTCGGACGAAAAACAATGTGGCCACCAGGACGGTAAGGTCACCGTACCCCATGCCGATTTTCTGGCAAAAATTAATGCGGTACGCTACGCCTTTTTAGAACTGGGCATTGATAATGGCATTATCGTTGCCCGTACCGATTCACTCGGCGCTGGTTTAACCAAGCAAATTGCAGTAACCAACCAGCCGGGCGATTTAGGCGATTTATACAACAGTTTCCTTGATGGCGATGTAATAACAGGCGCCGACGATATTGCTAATGGCGATGTCGTGGTAAAAGCCAACGGCAAACTGTTAAAGCCAAAACGTTTAGCCAGTGGTTTATTCCAGTTTAAAGCAGGCAGTGGTGTGGACAGGGTCGTGCTGGATTGTATTACCTCCTTGCAAAACGGTGCCGATTTACTGTGGATTGAAACCGAAAAACCTCATGTTGGCCAAATTGCCGAAATGGTAAACCGCATTCGTGAAGTGGTACCTAATGCCAAGCTGGTGTACAACAACAGCCCATCGTTTAACTGGACGCTTAATTTCCGCCAGCAGGTGTTCGATGCCTGGCAGCAAGCTGGTAAAGATGTCAGCCAGTATGATCGCAAGTTACTGATGAGTGCCGAGTACGACAGTACTGAGCTGGCACAGGAAGCTGATAACCGTATTCGTACCTTCCAGGCCGATGCGGCGCGTGAAGCCGGTATTTTCCACCACCTGATCACGTTGCCGACGTACCATACTGCCGCCTTGTCGACCGACAACCTGGCAAAAGAGTATTTTGGTGATGCCGGCATGCTGGGCTATGTCGCCGGGGTGCAACGCAAAGAAATCCGTCAGGGCATTGCCTGTGTCAAACACCAGAATATGTCAGGCTCTGATATTGGCGATGATCACAAAGAGTATTTCTCGGGTGAGGCTGCGTTAAAAGCCGGTGGTAAGCACAATACTATGAATCAGTTTTAAAGCTTAACCTAAGGTTATGTTTTGCTACGTGGTCAGTGGATAGACCCCAGGCAGCCGCAAGGCTGCCTTTTTTATCAAGCGATAGCGCCAAAATTTAACAGTTTGGCGTTGCTATCTTTAGTAAAGCGATGATAGGCAACATTATTCGTCGTTGTTTTCCCAGCGCATCAATAAAATGGTTAGATAAATTTTTGTAGGTAGGGATAGAATAAGGCCAAAAGTACAACAACCCGCAACAATTAATATTCCTGGCACTCCCATTTTTTGGGGCAAATCAGCAAAAGCCCACAAAAAATGCCCCAGCATGAAAATGGCAAAACCACTAAACATTATAAGTTTAAGCCAACGTATTTGATGCTCTTGGGTCATGAGAGGCATTCCACAGAATAGTTGGTATAGCCTATCCTGATGAGCTGACTATTATATTGATCTTGCTCATCAACCTGGCTGTTAAGTTAAAGCACTCAGCTGGTTATTGTTTTTGATTAATGGCTCAATATCAAAGGTGTTTCAGGCTAAACAAAAAGACTTCATCGTGTTATGTTAGCATTTAGATAACAGTTGAATAGATCTTATGGGCGAAACTTTCTTTTTTGGCGATTGGCAGGTAGATCCAGCGGCTAATACGCTGCGCCAGGGTAAATTGCTACAACAGCTTGAACCTAAAGCCATGGATGTATTGCTACTTTTGTGCCGGCAACAAGGTGAGGTAGTCAGCAGTGACGAGATTGTCAGCCAATGCTGGCCGGATACCGACACCGGCGATAATCCGCTGCATAAAGTGATTACCCAGCTGCGCAAGGCTTTAGGCGACAGTGCCACACATTCCCGTTATCTTGAAACCATCCGCAAGCGCGGCTATCGCACTGTGGCTGAAGTGCGCTTTCCGCTGGGGCAGCAGCAAAGTGCCAGCAGCCAAAGTTGGCAGCAAGGTTCACCCTTTCCGGGCTTACAAGCTTACGATGCTCGCTATGCCACAGTATTCTTCGGCCGTGGCACCCAAATCACCACCTTATTACAACGTATTGCCCAGCAAGTGAAGTTTGGCCGTGCCTTTAATTTATTATTAGGCCCCAGCGGCAGTGGTAAATCGTCACTGATTAATGCCGGTGTGATGCCAAATCTGATGCAAAGCGGCGGTTACAATGGTATTGAAGTGGTGTCTTACAGCAGCCTCGATTTAGCCGATGTGGCTAAAGGCGAATTGTTTAGCAGCCTGGCCAGTACCTTGCTGGATTGGGAGCTAAACGAGCAACCGGTGTTTGCTGGCGAAAGTGCCCTTAGTCTGGCCACTAAGTTACAGCAACACAGCGCTGAGTTGTGCGCCCACTGCATTACTTTACTGGGCAACAGCCGCCAGCAGACTAAACGCTTTACGCTCTTTGTTGATCGCTTAGAAGTCTTGCTATCCTCGCCACTTTTTAGCGAGCTAGAACGCACAGATTTTGTTGCCTTACTGGAGCAACTGGCTACCAGCGGCGCGGTACTAGTGTTAAGTGCTTGTCGCAATGAGTTTTATCCATCTTTAGTAGCATACCCGAGCTTAATGGCGGGTAAAGCGCGCGGTGCGCACTTCGATTTAGCCGCCCCGGGTCGGGCTGAGCTGCTGCAAATGATCCGCTTACCGGCGCTCGCCGCTGGTCTTAGCTTTGAAACGGATCCTTCCACTGCCATACCACTGGATGAAATACTCTGTAGCGAAGCGGCCAGTAACCCTGATGCACTGCCAATGCTGCAATATACCTTGCAGCAATTGTATTTACAGCGCAGTAGTGACAACCAGCTGCTGCTATCAGTATATAAAGCGTTGGGCGGTATTGAAGGCGCTATTGGTAAAAACGCCGAGCAGGCCATTAAGGGCTTACACAAAACCGAACAAGACAGTTTGCCTCGGGTATTGTCGTTACTGGTCACCTTGCGTGAAGACGAACAAAGCATTACCAGCCGTAGCGCCCGTTTAGCGCAACTAAAAACTGAAGCTGAGCGCGCACTGGTAAATACCATGGTTGAGCAGCGCTTGTTTGTGTCGCACCTGCAACAAGGCGTTCCCTGCTTTAGCATAGCGCACGAGGCATTGTTAAGGCGTTGGCCGCGTGCCACCGCCTGGATCAGCGAACATTTTGACAGCTTAAGCGTAAAAAGCCGCATAGTGCATTTAAGTCAGCGCTGGCGCGCTGAACAGCAAAACGGCGCCTATTTACTGGCCGAAGGTAAACCGTTGCAAGAAGCTTCACTGTTAAAGCAAAACCGCTTATTTCAGCTTGATAACGAAGAAGCTGAATTTATTCAGGCATCACAGAACAAAGCCCGGTTAAAGCGCTGGACCCGCCGCGGAACCTTCGCATTGCTCTGCCTGCTGACCTTCAGTGCAGTAACCATGGGTATCCGCAGTTTTAACGCCGAGCAACAAGCACAGCAAAAACGCCTGGCAGCTGAAAACCTGCTGGGTTTTATGGTGGGTGAATTTGCCGACAAGCTGCGTAGTATCGGCCGCATGGATTTACTCGACGGTATTAGCAATAAAGCACTGGAATACTTTACCGATTACTCTGCTGCTGAGACGAATTTAAGTAGTGCCGCAAGGCTGCAACATGGCCAAACCCTAGAAGCGCTGGGTGAAGTGGCTTATTCGCGGGGCCGAGTAGATGAAGCCACCGCAGCCTTGCAAGGGGCCAGAGTGCAGTTAGAAGCAGTACTTAGCGAACAACCAGATAATTTAGAACTGTTAAAAACCCTCGGCGCTAATGCCTTTTGGCTTGGCCAAATACAGTACGACGCCAGCAATTGGCAAGCCACCCAGACGGAGTTTGAGCGTTATTACCAGTACAGTGAACGTATGTACCAACTGGCACCAGATGATTTAGACGCCATGATGGAACTGTCCTACGCCACCAACTCCTTAGGCTCGCTGGCAATACAGCGTCAGCAATTTGCTGTAGCGCGAACACACTTTGAAGAGTCGCTGCAGCTACGGTTGTTGGTGCAGGCTCGTCAACCAGACAATCAACAGCGGTTAGCTGACATTGCGAATACCCGTTCCTGGCTGGCAAGTGCAGCGCTGGCTGAGGGAAAAGTGCATCTGGCAATTGAGATCCACCAAGAGTTGCAGGCTGATTTGATAAATGCCACTTCAACGCCAGAACCTTATTTGCTTGATATTCTGTCGAGTAGCTACACAAAACTTGTGGATCTACTGATTTACCAGGGAAAAACAAATGAAGCGCAAACCGTTTCTAGTCTGGGTGAGCAAGCTTTATCCCAAGCAATAGAACAAGATCCGGAAAATAGTCGATGGCTTAGAAATAAACATTTTATTGATTATCAAAAGTTTAATATCAATCCCGGTTCTAGTGCCAAACAAATAGAATACAAGCTTGGTTTGTTGACTGAGACATTAAATGGGCAAAGTAAGGTGCTGTCAAACACCAATACTAAAGACATACAGGCAAGACTGTGGCTTTCAACAGCAATAAAACTTCACGAGATTAACCATTTTGCGCTTAGTAAAAAATACGCTGATTTAGCTTATGCTACTTTTAGCGAACTTATCGAGCAACACCGGGAGAATCACAGTTACGGTCTCGGTCTGGCCGATACTCAGCTATTGCAAGCCAAATTTTTATTGGCAACCGATAAGCGAGATATGGCGTTAGATCTCTGCCATCAAGTTAAAGGCCATTTATCGGTGATCACCGCAAAAAATAAAGAACCAAGGTTCATTATTACGTTTGCAAAGGCGCTGAATTGCTTAGGGGAGCTGCAAGACAACCCTGACATTCTTGCCATATTGCAGCAAAATGACCTAG
>NZ_DAINOE010000027.1:0-13259 GCF_036735525.1 Arsukibacterium sp.
CAGCACGGTTATCAGCAATATGAGATATCGGCTTATGCCAAAAGCGGCCAGCAATGCCAACATAACCTCAATTACTGGCGCTATGGCGATTATCTGGGCATTGGCTGCGGTGCACATGGCAAACTGACCTTGCCAACGCGTAATACGATTTTGCGCACGGTAAAAATTAAGCACCCTAAAGGCTATATGGATATCAGCCGTGGCTATATGGATAGCCGCGAGCAGGTGGCGCCAGAAGACCGGCCTTTTGAGTTTTTTATGAACCGCTTTCGCTTGCTGGAGCCCTGCCCTAAAGCCGACTTTATTGCCTTTACCGGCTTGCCACTGAGCAGCATAGCGCCAGCTATAGCTGAGGCCGAGCAACAAGGTTTGCTGCAAGTGACTGACAGCCATTGGCAGGTCACCGAGCATGGCGGCCGTTTTTTAAATGATTTGCTGACGCATTTTATGTAACTTTTTACCGGGGCTGCTTTTAAGACAAATCAAGACAAGTTAAGCCCCCGCTTTGGAGATGTTTGATGAACAAGCTACCCGCACGCACCCTTACCGCTTTGGCGTTAAGTCTGGCCTTAATCAGCGGCTGTGGCCCGAAAACCAGCCAGCCGTTACCAGAGCTAACTGGCACCCAATTAACCACTGAGCAGCATTCGGTGCGGGCCAATGAGCTGTTTGAACAAATTTTTATGGAGCGGGTATGGCGCAATCCACTGCTGCAAACCCGGCTGGGCTTAAAAGATGATTACGATAAATGGCAGGATTTATCGCCACAGGCCTTTACCGATGAGACACTGATGACCCGCCAGCATCTTGGCTTGCTGGAGCTTATCGACCCCAGTCTGCTCGATGCCAATACACGGCTGAGTTATCAGCTGCTGCAACAACAATTACAACAGACACTGGATGCCGAGCGCTGGCATTTGCACAGCTACCCGGTAAATCAGATGCGCGGCATTCATTCACAAGTACCAGCGGTGCTGATTAATCAGCACAGTATCAAAGATGAGGCGGATGCTAAAGCCTATATCAGCCGTTTAAACCGGGTACCGCAGCTGTTTATTCAGCTGGAGCAGCAGCTGACTGAGCGTGCTGAGCAGAATATTATTCTGCCGTATTTTGTGTTTGATTATGTGATTGCCGAAAGCGAAAACGTGATTAGCGGTGCCCCTTTTTACGCTGGTGATGACAGCACTTTATTAGCTGATTTTAAAAAGAAGGTAGCGGCATTATCGCTTAGCGAGGTTGAGCAAAAACTGTTGGTGGATGAAGCCACTGTGGCCCTGCTGAGCAGCGTCGGCCCGGCCTATCGGCGGCTGATCACGTTTTTACAGCAGTTGCAGCAGCAAGCCGGCACTGATGACGGCGTATGGCGCTTTCCTGAAGGTGATAAGTTTTATCAGGCGATGCTAAGGCAAATGACCACGACTGACCTTACTGCTGCGCAAATTCACCAGTTAGGTTTGGATGAAGTGGCGCGTATTCACGCCGAAATGGCCGCCATTAAACAACAGGTGAAGTTTGATGGCGATCTGGCGGCGTTTTTTGAGTTTATGCGTGACGATCCGCAGTTTTATTACCCGGATACCGAGCAGGGCCGCGCAGATTATCTGGCACAAGCCACCGCTTATATTGATGCGATGCGCGAGCGCCTGGATGAGCTGTTTATCGTTAAACCCAAAGCCGATATGGTGGTGCGGGCAGTAGAGCCGTTTCGTGAGCAAACCGCCGGTAAGGCGTTTTATCAAAGCCCGTCGATGGACGGCAGTCGCCTCGGTGTCTATTACGCTAACCTGTACCGCATGAGTGATATGCCGAAATACCAGATGGAAGCGCTGGCCTACCACGAGGGCATTCCGGGCCATCATATGCAATTGGCCATAGCACAAGAGCTGGAAGATATGCCGAAATTCCGCCGCTTTGGCGGCTATACCGCCTACATTGAAGGCTGGGGTTTATATTCAGAAAAGTTGCCCAAAGAAATTGGCTTTTATGAAGATCCCTACTCCGACTTCGGCCGGCTGGCCATGGAGTTATGGCGCGCTTGCCGCTTAGTGGTAGATACCGGCATTCATGCCAAACAGTGGAGCCGCGAGCAGGCGATTCAGTATCTTATCGACAATACCCCTAACTCTGTAGGCGATGCTACTAAGGCGATTGAGCGCTACATTGTTATGCCCGGTCAGGCGACGGCTTATACTGTGGGCATGATCAAAATTCTGCAGCTGCGCGATAAAGCCAAAACAGCGCTGGGCGAGGGTTTTGATATCCGTCAGTTCCACGATGTGATCCTGCGCAGCGGCGCCGTGCCACTGGATGTACTGGAGCAACTGGTAGATGACTATATCGCAGAAAGTATCGCTGAAAAGAGCGTAGAGGCTTAGCAAAAACTGCCATCTATAGTTTTTTATGAGTAATAACAGCTGTAATGGCAGAAGATCATTTATTGTTTGTTATCGCTAACAGCAAAACGCCCCAGCATTTCCGGGGCGTTATTTCTTTAACTGACTACCACCAACATTGACTGCAGCGTTTCCAGGTAAGCACTAACATCATCGCCAGCGCCTTTTACTTTCAGCCTGTGGGCATAGGCCAGCCGGGCACTCATCACAAACCAGAATAGCGCGCTGATAAAGCCAACAATGCGCCAGATGTTTGTTTTTGCCCACTTCAGCGCAAATGCCACAGATAACACATAAAACACAAAACCAGCCAGTTTCGACGACGCCCAGCCATTAACGAACGGATACAACTGCAGTGGATTTACCAGCATCAGATAAATAGCGGTGATAATAAATAAGGTATATAAAATATGCGGGCCAATTTTCAGCAGTTTATTATTAACCTTATCAGATCCCTTCAGCGTTAAGGCAAAGTTGATCAGAAAAAACAGCAGCGTCAGCGCAATTATGGTCAGATGGGTATGCTTTATTATCAAGTACATGGCTTATTTCCCTGAGATTATCGTTTTTGATGGGCCAATATAGCGTTTTTTAGCCGGGTTGACGATGCTGAAGATAAAAACATTGTTTGTCGACAAAAAGCATCACAAAAATAAATACTTGATTTACATTCGGGTACAGCTTTAGACTCGTCGCAAAATGGCAGAATTTAAGAGTGTTTCAATGAACTCTCGCGAGTATTTGTTAACCTTATTTGATATTGATGCGGGCTCGCTGCCAATAAGGATTGCTTCTGATGAATTTGTTTGTCGAAAATTTATTTCTGAACTGATTTTGAAAGGTTATGTTAGTACGACAATGCAGGCCCCTGATAACTCCGTATTTATGAATCTTATGCTTACAGATAGTGGTTCAAAGAAACTTGCTGAACTCAGGTTAAGGAACCCTGAAATATCAAAAACATTACCCATTAGAAAATACAAAGCCATAATATTAAATGTAATTTATTCAGTTATCTCATTGTTTATAATTGAATTTTTCTTCAGACTGCTGCGTGGTGGGTTTTAGCATTAAGCTGCTAAAGCGCTTGCTTCTTTTGGCTACTTCTCAACAGCTGTTGGCGTGTTTTGTCACAGGTGTATTTGAATTTATTATCTAAAAAGGGTTAGATGAAAACGATTATAAAATATCTCTTAATCACGATGTCAGTCATTGCAGGGGTGCCAATACTGTTACTTGCCCTGCTTCTCTATCTAAGTGCAGATGGTATGTGCGGTAATTACATTCATACCGAAGTTGGCTCTCCAGACAATCGATATAAAGCTGTTATTTTTCAAAGAGATTGCGGAGCTACCACAGATTTTAGTACACAGATCTCGATTGTAAAAAAGAATACAGAGCTTAAAAATAATAGTGGCAACATTTTTGTGGTAAGATGCCATCCTGATTCGCAGGCGCCTGAATTGAAGTGGCTTTCAAACACCGAGCTGTTAATAGGCAGACAGCTCGACGGCACTGAAGTCAGGGCTGAGAACAGCTTTGGTTTAATACATAAACTAAAGATTAGCTATGCAACAGGCGTTCCATAACGCACCACGCGCACTTAATCTGTGATCACTGAAAAGGAGTTTGCCACAAATGAATATTAGCAGAGCATTAAAAACCATCGGATTAACAGTGATTATCATAGTGGTAAGCTCCGCTTATGTTCGTGCGTTTAGCATTCCGTTTCCATCCATGAGCCCGACATTTTTGATTGGTGATGTCATCTTTTCCAATCATGCCGCCTACGATCTCCGCTTGCCTTATATGGACGCGGTTATCATTAAAACAGGTGAGCCGCAAAACGGTGATGTGATCATCTATTTTGATATCCCTAAAAATGTGATAGCCACCAAGCGAATCATCGCTATACCCGGGGATAGGGTGCGCATGGAAAACAACATGCTTTTCATCAACGGTACCGAGGTAACGCAACATCCTATTCCCCAAACCTTGTTTGATGAGGTACCCCCAGAACATGGCTTAGGCCAACTAGTGGTAACAGAGAAACTTGGCCGTAGCGAGTATGTGATCACTTACACCCCAAATAAAAGCCCTGTACACAGTTTTCAGGAAGTGACTGCCCCTGAGGGTAAATACTTTATTTTGGGCGATCACAGAGATAACAGTGCAGACTCCCGTTATATTGGCTTTATTTCCAGAGAGCAAATTAAAGGCAGAGTGATCAAAGGCGCCAGAACGCCGAACTCATATGCAAAGTTATAACTAATATCATTTAAAGCGCGCCTTTTAGGCGCTTAATTTCATTCAGCTAATCTCCTTAACACCGGCAGATGCAGATGAAAACGTCATGCTTGATATGATAAAGCGCTCCAGTTTTAAACGGTTCACAGATAAAGAAATGCATACTCCATGTTCGTTAAAGGCATATGAGTTAACACTACATTTCAATGTTCCTCATAAGGTAGACCTAGAATTAAGTATCGTTTTGTAAACAAGCAACAACCTCAATATTCAATGAAAGCGCCGTAAGGGGCTGTGGTGATAGCAACTAAGCTGGGTGAACCGAACTCTTGAACAAGCCAATAAAACCACCATCACTTATTTTTAAAGATATCGCGATATTCGCATTATGCCTACTGTATGTGCTGGCGATACCAGGCATGGTATTAATGTACACTAGCTACAACTACCTATCTATTTGGTTAAGTTTATTTTTATTGCCGCTACAACACTGGATCTTGCCTAAAGTGCTATACAACGATGCAGAACAATTGTATCTACAGGCAGATAAAATTTATCAAGCCAAGCTAACAGAGCAGAAAATGGCCCAATATCGCCAGCTACAAAATGGCAATGTAAACGAGAACATAGACAACTACCTGAAAAGAAAAAAGTAATTCAAATGTGCCTGTGTCGGCGGCGCAAATAAGGTGCCGCTTGGCTTTGTGTCCCTGACTGAAAACCTGATGATGGTGGATATGGCACTGTGGATGTGGTTTAGCCACGGCGGGTTTTAAACAACGCCATACAGATCTAAGCACGGCACCAGTCAAAAATCTGCACTGAGGTTTGCGGTTAAGCGCCATTATTGCGTATGCTGTAGCTATAACAGCGTAAAATAAGAAAGAGTATGATTTTACTTCAGTATTTTGAACCTGAAACCCAGCAGTGGCAGCAAGGCTCGCTGGCTAACTTGCCGATGCAATTAAGTGCCGATGCCCGGGTCTGGCTGAATATGAATGACGCGACGAGCGAAGAGCTGCAGCAAGTACTGCAGCGTTTTGCTATTGCGCCGACCCTGGCTGAAGATTTTAGCCGCCAACGCCATCCGCCCAAGCATGAAGCCCAGGCCGATTTTAGCCTGCTGATTTTGCGCGGCTATGCCGATGCTGATTTTTCGGAATATACCAGCAGTGCCCAGCTGAACTTGTTATACTCTAAACAAGTGCTGATTAGCTGGGTAGCGTGTCATAATCTGCAACTATTGCAGCAACTTATGCCGCAAGCACCGCTTAAGGGCAGTGTCAATATTACCGATTGGGTAAAGCAACTGATCCTGACCGTATCGGCCAGTTATCTGGAAAAACTGCTGGATTTTGAAGACGAACTCAGTGAGCTGGAAGACAGCATGTTGCAGCGCGGCAATGATGAGCAAATGGCGCTGATGATGCGCTACCGTTCGGTATTACGTAAAATAAACCGTAACCTGGCGTATCAGAAAGACATTTTTGCCGATGCACTTTATGAAGAAAAAAGCACCTTGCTGCAGCACTTTACTGCACCTGATGTGCGCGATTTTTATGAGAAATTTGAACGGCTGCACAGCATGACCGATTTGTACTACGATCAGCTCAGCGACTTGGTCGAAGGCTATATGTCGACTACCTCGCATCAAATTAACGAACGGATGAAAGTGCTGACCATGGTCAGTACTATTTTTATCCCACTGACCTTCATCGCCGGTTTGTACGGCATGAACTTTGTTAATATACCTGAGCTGGAGCACCAAAATGGCTACTTTTATGCGCTACTGGTGATGGCAGTGCTGGGAGTGGGCGGTCTGCTGTGGTTTAAATTTAAGAACTGGTGGTAATAAGGACCTGTCATGGCAGATAACCAGCCTTTAGATATTGAAGACATTGTCCGCGATAGCTTCGATCAACGGGAAGCCGAGCAGCTGACGGACAAACTCAGCCAGCTGGAACCCGAAGAGATTGCTATTGCGCTTGAAGCAATGCCATTGGAGCAACGGGTCAGCACCTGGCTTGGCTTGCATCTGGACGATCAGGTTGCTGCACTAACCTATATGCGGGTCGATGCCCGTGACAACATTTTTAAGCAACTGGATGAAGAGCAACTTCATGCGCTGGTCGAGGGCATGGAAGTCGATGATTTAATTGAGTTGCTGGATGAAATGCCGCAGCGCATCTACCACTATGCCTGCTCCAGACTGGATGCCAGCCAGCGCGCCTGGCTGGAAACCGCGCTGACTTATGATGATGATCAGTGTGGTCGTTATGCCGATCACGACGTTTTAATTATTAATAAAAACGCCAAAGTACGCGATGCCGTCAGGCTGTTCCGTAAACTGGCCGATGATGCCGAATATCAGGACGCGCTCTTTGTTATTGACCGAACCGGCCGCTACGCGGGCTTAGTGCATGCCACCAGCTTACTGGGGCAACCCAGCCACTTACCGGTTGAGCAATTTATTGATGATGATGCGCCTGTGGTACGAGGTGATATGGAGCTGGATCAGGGCTCTGAAATGGTCTCGCGCTCCGGCTATACTGCGCTGGCGGTGGTGGCTGCAGACGATAAATTGCTGGGGCGTTTATCTATCGGTGAAGCACTGGAAAACGTGCGGCGTAGTCTGGAAAGCCAGTTTATGCACACCGCCGGTTTAGATGAAGAAGAAGATTTATTCGCACCGGTGTTTGACAGTGCCAAACGCCGGGCGCTGTGGCTGGGTATTAACCTGTTAACCGCCTTTTTAGCCGCCTGGACCATAGGGCTGTTTGAAGCCACACTACAACAAGTAGTGGCACTGGCGGTACTCATGCCCATTGTCGCCAGCATGGGTGGTATCGCCGGCAGTCAAACGCTGACCTTGATGATCCGCGGCTTAGCGCTGGAGCAAATTACCCCGCAAACCTATATGACCTTGCTACGCAAAGAGCTGGGCGTGGGCGCCATTAATGGCGTACTGTGGGCGCTGGTGATCGCCGTCACAACTTATTTTTGGTTTGGTGACTGGATTATTGGTGGGGTTATTGGTCTGGCCATTGTGATCAATATTGTTGTTGCCGCCATATCCGGCGTCTTTATTCCTATTTGGCTGGAAAAACTGAATATTGACCCGGCGCTATCGGGTTCCGTTATTTTAACCACGGTAACGGATGTCATTGGCTTTTTTGCCTTTCTTGGCCTGGGCACCTTATTTTTACTGGCGTAGAGCGCCACGGAGACTGAATGAAAATTGCGATATTATCGCGCAATGCCGAGTTATATTCGACAAAGCGGCTGGTGGCAGCAGCAGAGGCTGCAGGCCACGAAATAAGGGTAATAGATCCCTTAATGTGTTACATGAATATTAATCGCACTAATTCCTCTATTCACTATAAAGGTGAAGTGCTGGATGGCTTTGATGCCGTGATTCCACGCATTGGTGCCTCCATTACCTTTTATGGCACGGCCGTACTGCGCCAGTTTGAAATGATGGGCGTCTATTCGTTAAACGAGTCGGTAGCCATCGGCCGGGCACGGGATAAATTGCGTTCTATGCAGCTATTGGCACGCCAGGGAATAGGCCTGCCGATCACCGGTTTTGCCGATAAACCCGGTGATATTCCCGATTTAATTGAAATGGTCGGTGGCGCGCCACTGGTGATTAAACTGCTTGAAGGTACCCAGGGCATAGGCGTGGTTCTGGCCGAAACCCGTACCGCCGCAGAAAGCGTCATTGAAGCCTTTATGGGTCTAAATGCACATATCTTAGTACAAGAATACATTAAAGAAGCCAATGGCGCCGATATACGCTGTTTTGTAGTGGGCGATAAAGTGGTAGCAGCCATGAAACGCCAGGCCAAAGCCGGTGAGTTTCGCTCAAATTTACACCGTGGCGGCTCGGCCAGCCTGGTGCGGCTAACGCCGGATGAGCGCAGTACAGCAATACATGCGGCTAAAACCATGGGTTTAAGTGTCGCCGGTGTTGATTTACTGCGCTCTAATCATGGGCCTGTCGTCATGGAAGTAAACAGCTCACCGGGGTTGGAGGGCATTGAAACCTCCACCGAAAAAGATGTGGCTGGCATTATCATCCGCTATCTGGAGAAAAAAGTGCACAGCCATAAAACCCGGCGTAAAGCCAATACCAAAGGGACCGGCTAATGCCTACTAAACGCCAGCCATTTATGCTGGGCAGCCATCAGATAGCGCCCGGCAGCCGGACCATAGTCGATATCCCCTTTGGCAAACTTTACACCCATACTGAGCTTAACATTGGTGCACACGTGGTGCATGGCCGCCAGCATGGTCCGGTATTACTGATTACTGCAGCCTTGCATGGTGATGAAATAAATGGCGTAGAAATATGCCGCCGCCTGCTAAAGCTGCCACGGCTTAACCGCTTAAAAGGCACCCTTATTGTGGTGCCTATCGTTAATACCTATGGCTTTGTGCAGCAGTCCCGGTATTTACCCGATCGCCGCGATTTAAACCGCAGTTTTCCAGGCAGCGAAAAAGGCTCGCTGGGCAGTCGTATGGCATTTCAGTTTACCGAGCAAATCCTAAAAAAATGCACCCATGCCATTGATTTACATACCGGTGCTATTCACCGCGCCAACCTGCCTCAGGTGAGAGCCAGTGCCAAAGATAAAACCGCGCTGCAAATGGCCGAAAGCTTTAACGCTCCCATCATCATTAAAGCTGCCAGCCGGGATGGCACTATGCGCGGTACCGCTAATAATCTGGGGATCCCGTTATTGTTATATGAAGCCGGTGAAGCGCTGCGCTTTGATGAGCAGGCGATTAAAATTGGCGTACGCGGCATCAGCAACGTGTTGCATGAACTGGGTATGTTACCTGAGCGCAAAAAGGTCGCCAAAACCGACTCGTTATTTTCGAAAAAAAGCAGCTGGGTACGCGCAGAGCATGATGGAATTGCCCGATACTATGTCGGCCTGGGGCAAACAGTACAGGCGGGTGATACGCTGGCACATATTTACTCGCCCTACTCAGATTTTGAAGTGGCTGTTACCGCCAGTTTTTCGGGCGTGGTGATTGGCCGTAATAACTTGCCTTTAGTCAACGAAGGTGAGGCGCTGTTTCATATTGCCGAAGTCAGCTCATTAAACGAAGCAGAAAAAACCCTGGATGCGATCAGCGATGAAGTGGATAACGCTATGCCGCAAATGCAGGGGGATGAGTACGGGGTGGTTTAATTTTTTTCGGTGACCACATCGTACAACTGTAACAGTGGCACTCTGGCCTGCAGCTGGGTTTCTAATTGATCCAGCTCACGCATCCGTTGGCAAAACAGTGCTGATTTGGCTTCAAGTTCAATCATTTTTTCATCCAAACCAAAGGTAATTTTATCCATCAATTCGGCGACTGACTGTAAATCCTGATTATCACTGCGCTCAAAATTATGATCCGACTGGCGCAAGGCATCTCGTAGTGCACCCCACACTGCGCCCACAGTATGCCGTGCCAGATTAGTCAATTGCGGCTTAAGCTCGCCATTTAAAAAGTTATCAAGCTCATTCAGACTTTGTGGCGCTAAATAAAAATGGTCACCGGTACGCACAAAACGCGACATAAACTGAAAGGTCGTTTCACGAATTAATGCGCGCCATTCCGCTTGCTGCGACTTACTGCCTACACCGGCTAACATAGTTTCAATACTGGATAAACCGACTTCAACGCCGTCCACGGCCAAACTAACAATTTCGGGGACGACTTTGCGGATATCTTCACTGAATTGTCTTAAAAGTTCAGTATCAGTATCATCAAGCTCTACCCATTCACCCTCGATAAACAGCTGTTCATTGGCATTAATTTGCACATAGGTACGGGTGTTTTGTAAAAAACGTATATGCTCAGGGCCGATTAACAAACCATACCGAAAGGCCATATTGCAGTCTGCCCTTGCTGATAAGGGCAACATCAGCACTAATATACAGCAGCACAACACTAGGTTTCGGATCACGGCAAACACTCACATTAACGCTAACATTTTGCTATAGCATAGCGGTATGCAGCGCAGCATGCACCCGGCTGCGCCGCAAGCAATTGGCTGTTTATCTGATCTATACCTTATTAACTGTTATGCAGCTTACAGCGGCTCTATGGCCGGGCGGCCATCAACGACTAATACTTTGCTCGGGCCATATTCACGACGACTGCGGGTCGACTCCTTGCCAAACTGCATCTCCACCGCCGAAAACAGCTGCTCTTTTACCTGAATAAGCAAGCCGCTGAGCTTTTCCTGCCGCTGCTGCTCTAATTCTTTAATGTCGGCCATTAACGCCATGGCTAATTCACGATGCTCATCAAATTCTGCACCAAGCTGCAATAACTGCATTTCGGTATTAGCGCTGGGCGCAGTAGCATGGATTTTTTTTAGCTGTTCAATTTTCAGTTTAATTTCATCCATTTGCTGCTTTTCCGCCTGAATACTAAGCCGCAGTACATCTTGTTTGGCTACAATGGGATCCAATATACGGTTAAGGCTAACTTTAACAGCACTACTGGATGGCGAACCAAGCTGACCACAGATTATACCTTCATCCAGATAGTAATATCCTCCCACCAGTTTACCATTGGGCTTATCTTCAGGCCCGGCAAATACCCTGCAGGCTTCGACCGAACAGTGCAACAGTTGCTTATTGACATATAAGTTACCGCCACAACTGAGCTTAGTGTACTGAGCGGTATTACATTGAATATCGCCTACCGCTTTTAACTCAGTACTGTACTGAGTGTTTTCTTCCACTTGCGCCACTTGATGACCAATCACCGAGCCGGTAATAGTGATGTCGCCACCGGCTTCGATTAATGAGCCTTCCATGATGCCTTTTACAAACACATTACCACCGGCAATCACTTTCATGCCTTCGGTGACATCTCCGCTGATAATGACTGAGCCGCGAAACATAATATGACCACTGGTTAAATCCACATTTTTGACGTTAAACACTTCGTCCACAGTGGCACCGGCTTCAATTACCCGCGGTAAACCATCACGGGTAGCCAATAATAAGTCAGGATCATTTGCCGACACATCAGTACCCTCGCCCGGCTGCCAGGCAATGGTTAAGCCCGGCGTCGCCGGCATCAGCGTACCGGTCACTGTCATACCATCAATGCCTGCAGTAGGTGCATGGCGCCGCATTAATGCTTCACCCGCGTTGATAGATGGAATAACGCCAAAATCACGTAAATCTGCTTTTTCTTCTGAATCAACCCGAGGACGATTGCGTCGGCTTTCCATTTCCGGCAAAAGGGCTTCAAAGTGTGAGTTATCGCCTTGCTTCAATTCACGGCCCCGGGCAATCATTAACTTGGTTTTGCTACCAGGTTCAGCTTTAGCCGCATGGGAGACCAATCTGATAATTTGCTCTTTACTAAAGCCAAATACAATACCGGCCTGTTGTGCCGCCTTTACCAGCATATTAGCCGAGATGGGTGGCCCACCCCAGGCTGAAGTAATGATGGCGAAAGCCGCCATTTGATCTTCACTGATATCAAAATGAATTTCAGCCGGGCGCTTCTCTGCCACACGGTAATTTAGTTCTTTGGCATTTTCCTGTAACACTTTTTCTTTAATTTTTAACTGTAGTTGCTGGTATTCCACCAACAAATTGGTAATTTGATCGGTCAGCAGAAAACAACGGCCAAAGCCGTTTTGTTGTAACTGCTGCTGAATTAGCTCGGCAGAAAGGCTGGAAAGTGACACCGGCACTGTTATTTTTATACTGTTGTCGTGCTCAGTAAATTGCATAATTAACCTAAACTACAGGATATAAGTAAATACTACCTGTAATGAAGCAAAAAAATGCAGAAAAGGCAAGCCCTGAAGCGGGTTCAGGGCGTAAAGGCAGGGATTAATTTAAATATAGTTGTCCTGGTGTACCCGAATGAACATATCTGTGCCTTTTTTGCTGTAATCTATCTTGTACTCTTTATTATTCAGTGCCTGAATGAACAACAGGGTTTTCACTTCGCCAAACACATCTGTGCTGGAAATATCAACGATTTCCATATACCGCTCTTTTGCTTCAACCCGACTGGCCGGAACGGCTTCTAAAAATAATTTAACGCCATGACGGGTTACTACGACTGGTGGATCTTCATCATCATTTACCAGGATTAAATCCAGCTTCTTATTTTTATGGATGATGGTATTGCGACCACTGACCAGAAATGCCTTATCGTAGTTATTCATCTTGACCCTACCTACTGACTTAATTGCTAATATTATGATACAGCTAGCTATCTCTGTCTAGGATACCGTCGCTGACAACTGCATTAAGCGGGTTTGATTAATATGCTGACACAGTTGCTGAACCTGCGAAGCATTGAAGGCTACCGGCACAAACAACTCAAAACCACTGGCCTCGGCCAATTTTTGCATGCGTTGAGCAAACACGGCTTTGATCCCGGTGTACTGTTGTGATGCCGTGGTAAAGCTGTCTTTTTCGTTAAGAATTTCAGTGGCACAACGACCATCAGCACAGCCTTTTTTTACCGCTTCCAGGTATAAAGGCCGCTGTTCAGTCATGATGCGTACCGCCAGTCGTAATGGCAGTTGACTGAGAATGGCATCATAGTTGCTGACTTTAAAGCCAATAAAGG
>NZ_DAINOE010000027.1:13269-42799 GCF_036735525.1 Arsukibacterium sp.
GGCTAAATCTTCGTCACTAAACTGGGGGATGGCACAGTATTGAAAGCTCTGCCAAGGTAAGGTCCAGCTACCATAGCGATGCTGATAATGCACACCGGTATCATCACACACCAAAAAAAAACGTGGCTCAGCCAATTTTGCCCAGGCTGTGAAAATTGCCAGCAAGTTAGCTATATAAAGCAGCGCTATCAGTATGCCTGCACGCTCGACAAACAAAATGGTTATCAACAGCAAGAGCGCAAAGGCGGCCAGACTATATATCAGTAATTTGCCACCGCCAAGGGTGCTGGGTGCAGCAATTTTTATTGGCTCCATAAGTCCTCTTTTACAGCTTAAATTGGGGTTAGCATCTACACTGTTTATACAAGACGATAGCTTGTATCTTTTAGCATATCATCAGATTAAGGCTATTGGATCACTGGCTTTTGCTTGCTGAAACGACCAACGCCGTCAGCACTGCGATAACAGAACATCTGAACCGCAATAAATTACATACAATACAACAGCGATTTTTTTCAATATGCGGAGTTGTTGTGGCGCAAAAACATTCTCGATTAATCTGGGTTATTTTAATAGCTATTGGCTGTTTTGTCGGCTATCTGGCCTGGCAATCTCAAGAGACCGTCAGCGGCGGCCGCGGCCCTGGTCAACCCGTTGCAGTATTAACTGCTTTAGCAAGCTATCAGCCAATGGTCAGAGACGTAAATGCCTTGGGCACTGGCATTGCCAATCATTCTATTCAGTTAACGGCGCCCGCCTCAGATTTTTTAGTTGAACTACATGTCAGTGAAGGCCAATTTGTCGAGCAAGGCCAGATCATTGCCCGCTTA
Organism: Arsukibacterium sp.; assembly: GCF_036735525.1. NCBI lineage: Bacteria > Pseudomonadati > Pseudomonadota > Gammaproteobacteria > Chromatiales > Chromatiaceae > Arsukibacterium > Arsukibacterium sp. The sequence continues at coordinate 14,100 of NZ_DAINOE010000027.1, forward strand.
AACGATGTACAACAGCGTGCCCGGGTGGCAGAGCTTGAAGCTGTGCTGGTCGATCAGCGCCGGCAAATGGCGCGTTTAACCAACCTGGCTACCACTCAGGCTACCGCACAATCAATGTTGGACGAACAACAAACCCGCGTCAACACCACATTGGCGCAGCTGGATATTGCCCGCTCACAACTGGCCGACATGACCATCAAGGCACCCTTTAGTGGTTATCTGGGACTGCGCAATGTCAGCCAGGGAGCCTTTATCAACAGTGGTACTGTGCTAACCACGCTGGATGATATGCAAACACTGCGGGTGGAATTCAGTGTGGCTGAGCGTTATCTGGCGGAACTGGCCGTAGGAATGCCAATACAAGTGACCAATGCTGCTTATGGCAATACCGCCTTTGCTGGAAAAGTCAGTGCTATCGATACCAGGCTGGACCCGGTAACCCGCTCAGTTCGGGTACATGGCAGTATCGATAATAGCGATCTGCGTCTGCGCCCTGGCATGCTGTTAAATGTGCAGCTGCAACTGGAAAAGCGCGAAGCCTTGCAAATTTCTGAAAAGGCGCTGGTACCCCAACAAGACCGCCAATATGTGTTTGTGGTTGACGCCGATAACAAAGTAAAGCAGGTATCCGTGCAGCTGGGTCAACGCATTCCGGGTTGGGTTGAAGTCATCTCCGGCTTAAACGTTAATGACGAAGTAGTCATTGAAGGCACCCAAAAAATCCGTGACGGTGCGACTGTCAATAAAGTAGGAGGCTGATTATGTGGTTATCAGATGCCTCGGTGAAACGGCCGGTATTTGCTACCGTCGTTAATTTATTGCTGGTAACTTTTGGTATCGTCTGTTTCAGCATGCTACCACTGCGCGAATACCCGGATATTGATTCGCCTATCGTCAGTATAAATACCGTTTACCCCGGTGCCTCGGCCGAGATTGTTGAATCGAAAATAACCCAGTTACTGGAAGACAGGATCAGCGGTGTCGAGGGCATCAAAAATATCAACTCCAGCAGCCGTAATGGTCGCTCCAGTATTACCATTGAGTTTAATGTAGAGCGCGATATTGATGCGGCAGCCAATGATGTGCGTGAAAGGGTGTCACGGGCGCTGAATAACTTGCCCGATCAAGCGCTGCCACCTGAAGTGTTTAAAGCGAATGCCGATGAAGACACTATTGCTTGGTTTGTGCTGAATAGCGAAAACATGACCAACCTGGAACTGACCGACTACGCCAATCGCTATATTGTTGAGCGTTTTTCAGTGGTGGATGGTGTAGCCCGAATTCAACTGGGTGGCTCGCGCGATTACGCCATGCGGATTTGGCTGGATCGTGATGCCATGGCGGCGCGGGGCGTGACGGTACAAGACATCGAAAGCGTACTTCGCAATGAAAACGTTGAATTGCCGGCAGGTAATATCAAGTCAAATGACCGTGACTTTACTGTACGGGTGGTGCGCACTTACAAAACACAGGAAGATTTTCAGCGTCTGGTGATTAAACGCGGCGCCAATAATTACCTGGTGCGACTTGGCGAAGTGGCTAATGTCATGCTCACCGCTGAAGACGAAGAAAGTGAGTTCCGCGGCGATGGTAAAAACCTGTTGGGTATCGGCATTATCAAGCAATCCAAAGCCAACACCCTGGAAGTGGTTAAAAATGCCCGGGTAGAAATGGAGCGGATAAAGCTCAACCTGCCAGAAGGCACCACTATTGAACCTGGCTATGATTCCTCCTTGTTTATTGCCGAATCCATCAGGGAAGTATACAACACTCTGGCCATCGCCATGTGCATGGTAATCCTGGTTATTTTCTTATTTTTGGGCAACATTCGCGCCACCTTTATTCCGGCCATCACGGTACCCGTCGCATTGATTTCCGCCATTACTGTGCTCTATGCGCTGGATTTTTCCATCAACCTGCTGACATTGCTGGCGCTGGTGCTGGCTATCGGCCTGGTAGTAGATGATTCTATCGTAGTACTGGAAAATATTTACCGGCGTATTGAGCAAGGCGAGGCACCGCTGCTGGCGGCGTATCGCGGTGCCCGTGAAGTCGGTTTCGCTGTTATTGCCACCACCTTGGTATTAATCTCGGTGTTTGTGCCGCTGGTATTTATGCAGGGGCAATTAGGTAAATTATTTACCGAGTTTGCACTGGCCGTGGCCGCCGCCGTGGCGTTTTCCAGTGTCGCTGCGCTAACCTTATCGCCGATGCTCTGTAGTAAGCTCCTGACTCATCGCAAACGTCAAAGTAAACTGGGCGTATTATTACATAACGGTTTTAATCGCATAGAGTCTGCTTATCAACGTCAGTTACAAGTAGTATGCGCCACCCGTTGGCCGGTAATTATTGTAGTGCTGCTGTGCTTTGCCGCCAGCGTAATGCTGGTGAAATTACTGCCCTCAGAGCTAGCTCCTTCCGAAGATCGGGGGACTTTCTTTGTGATGATGAGCCCGGCCGAAGGCGCCAGTTATGCCAGTAACAGCCGCAATATGTCGCTGATCGAAGATATTCTGATGCCCTATTATCATGAGGGCGAATTAAACCGCTTACTGATCCGGGTACCCGGCTGGGGTAACAATGGTGGTGTGGCTATTGTTGGCTCAGAAAACTGGCATAACGGTAAGCGCCGCACCCAGGAATTAATGACGGAAATCAGCGGCAAAATTAACCAACTACCTGACGTGCGTGCCTTTACCTTTATGCGCAGCGGCCTGGGCGGTGGTGGTGGTGGAAACCGGCCGATTCAGTTTGTTCTGCAGGGTAATACTTATGAAGAACTGGCCCGCTGGCGAGATATAGTGCTGACTAAAGCAGCAGAAAACCCCAACATATTAATGCTGGATCACGATTATAAAGAAACCGTGCCGCAAATTCTGGTTGAGATAGATACCAACCGCTCCAGTGATCTGGGCATTTCTGTAGGTGCTATTGGCCGGGCCTTAGAAGCTATGCTGGGTGGACGCCGGGTCACCACCTTTTTGGATCGGGGCCGTGAGTATGATGTGATCCTCGAAGGTTGGGACGATGATTTCCGTGCTCCGTCTACCATTAATAATGTCTACATCCGCTCAGACAGCACCGGCATACTGATCCCACTGGATAATCTGGTGACCTTACGCGAAGAAGCTACCGCCTCGGCTTTGAATCGCTATAACCGCATGCGCAGCATCACCATCACAGCTGGTCTGGCACCAGGTTTCAGTCTGGGTGAAGCGTTAGAGTATCTGGAAAACATTGTACGCACTGAGATCCAAGACACCGTCGGCATCGATTACAAAGGTGAATCATTGCTATTCCAGGAAAGTGGTCAATCAACGGCATTGGTGTTTATTCTGGCTCTGCTGATTACCTACCTGGTGTTAGCGGCACAGTTTGAAAGCTTTATTCACCCGCTGGTCATTATGATAACAGTGCCGCTGGGGCTGGTGGGTGCCTTATCCGGCTTGTATTTCAGTGGTATGACGCTGAATATTTACAGCCAGATTGGCTTAGTCATGTTAATTGGACTGGTGGCAAAAAACGGCATTCTGATTGTGGAGTTTGCTAATCAGCTGCGCGATGCCGGCATTGCTTTTGAAGAGTCGGTTAAACAAGCGGCATCACAGCGCTTAAGGCCGATTATGATGACCGCCTTTACCACCGGCATGAGCAGCCTGCCACTGGTACTAGCCAGTGGTCCGGGTTCAGAAAGCCGGATGGTAATAGGTATGGTGATTATGTCTGGTGTGGCACTGGCTACACTACTGACACTCTATGTCGTGCCGGTGACCTACATAGCGCTGGCCAGAAATACCGGCTCACCTAAATCGCTTAGCCGCAAACTGCAGCAGCTGGAGCTAGCCTCACCGCATGAACATGCGGCCGATGAAGTCAAACCGCTTTAAGTTAAAATGGCAGTGTGCTGCCATCCCAATTCAGCAGCTGACCGGTTTGTGCCGGGTTCAGCTGCTGTAATACCGCCGCTAAACGCTGTGCAGTCTGTTGTGGGCTTTGTAACTGAGTACTGGGTACATTTGCTTGAAATGGTTCAGACAAAGCGCTGTCAGTGGTGCCCGGATGCAAACTGACCATTACTGCCGTTTTATTTCTGCGCCCCAATTCAATAGCGGCGGTTTTTACTAACATATTTAATGCGGCTTTTGCCATGCGATAGCTATACCAACCTCCTAACTGGTTATCACTGATGCTACCCACCTTGGCACTTAGCAAAGCAATCTTTATGCCCGGTTGCTTCATGAGTAGTGGCATCAAACACTGCAGGTAGATGGCGGGGGTAATCAGGTTAATCTGCAGGCTTATTTCCAGTTGCGCCTGTTGTAACTGAGCAATGGCTTTCTCTGGGAAAGCCCCCTCACCATGTAACCAGCCATGACAGCCAATGACACCGGTTAAAGGCACGGCACCGATGTGTTGTAACAAGCGGCTGATCACCTCTGGCTCAAGCTCAGGCTGTTGATACCAGGTTAATTCATCTGCTATTAGTTCAGAAGGCTGCGCCTGACGACTGATAGCACTGATTTTTGCACCATGAGCCAGGTAATGCTGAATTAAGCCCTGAGCTATAGCACCTGAGGCGCCTAAAATAAGCCAGTGTTGCTTAGTATGCATGTTGTAAAACCCTCCTTGCTGCTTCACGGCCACTTAAAAAGGCGTTTTCAACACGGCCACCCAGCGTCCAGTCACCACATACCAGTAATGCCTGCTCTGGATCGTGCAATAAGCCAGGTAAACTTACGCTCTTATCTTGCTGGGCATATAACCAGCGATGACAACTAGCTGTGGCCAGCTGCACAGGCCTATCCAGTATTCGCGCCAGCAAGCTGGTAGCCAAGTCAGCCAACTGCGCTGGGGGGGTGTCCAGATGTTGCCGGCTAAAATCAGGGGTAAAGTGCAACAGCCAACTCTCGGTATTTAAGCGGCCGGGTTTACTGTTTTGCCGGGCCAGCCAGCTTAATGGCACAGCTCCATCTTTCACAAAAATACCACCAGCCGTATGGCCAGAAGGCGCAACCAATTGCAGGTTTACCGCCCAGCACGGCTGTAAAATACCTGGTTCAATCTGATCTGCCAGTAACGATTTTCCCTCAAGCAACACTTTGGCTTGAGCCGCAGGCAGCGCCAGCACCAGGTAGTCAAAAGCACCAAAGATCTCGCCCTGCGCTGATTGCAACTGCCAGCCTTGATGGTATTGCAGCGAAGTGATCTGACTACCTAACTGCAGGCTGACAGGTGCCAGCCAGGCTTTAAGCGGTGCATGCATGGAGGGCACCCCAATATAACGACATTGCTGATCCGACGAGCGCAGCAATTGCCCGCCTTGGTAGCGGTAAATAGCACCGGACCAGGGCTCCAGCACACCAGCCCGCTGCCATTGCGCGACCTGGGCAATAAAATCAGCATGGCGGGCGGTAAAATATTGCGCACCCAAATCCAGGTAACCCTGCTGTTTTTTACTGCTCATACGGCCACCGGCACTTCGGCCTTTATCAAACAGCTGCACCGCTACGCCCTGCTGCTGGAGATACACGGCACACGCCGCACCGGACATACCAGCCCCTATCACTGCTACTTTCAAGGTCACTCCTGATTTCTTAATACTGTCACTCATCTGTATGCTATGTTGTTACGTTATACTGCAAATAGACGATCAACCTGAGGATTAACGATGACCATGCAAACTGCGACCTTTGGCGCCGGCTGTTTCTGGTGCCTGGAAGCGGCAATGAATCAACTTAGCGCGGTACAGCAGGCGCTAAGCGGTTATATGGGGGGCCATACTGCCAACCCTGACTACCAGAGTATCTGTACTGGCCGCACCGGCCATGCAGAAGTAGTGCAACTGCAATTTGATGATGCCGCCATCAGTTATGAGCAGTTATGTTTAATTTTTTTCAGCTTGCACGACCCAACGCAGCTTAATCGTCAGGGCAATGATATTGGTACTCAGTATCGTTCGGTGATTTTTTATCATAATGACCTACAACAGCAGCAAGCAACGGCGATTATCCGGCAGTTAAGCGCAGAGCAGCTTTACCCAGCGCCTATTGTCACTGAAGTCAGCCCTGCTGCAAGGTTTTTTGTAGCTGAAGACTATCATCAGGGCTACTTTTTACAGCACCCACAGCAGGGTTACTGTCAGGTATTAATTGCACCAAAGCTGGCGAAATTCCGCCAGCTTTACCAGTCACTACTTAAATAACGGGCTATTTAACAGCAGCGCCAGCCTGCGGCTATAACTTTAACCCGCTGGAACATAGTGCAAGCGCAGCGCCAGATTGGCGCCCGCTGTGGCATAACCAATACTGGTTTGATACTGTTTATCGGTGAGATTATCCAGTTTCAGGCTGATATTAAGTGTTGGTCTGAGCTGATATTGTGCGCCCAGCCCCCACAAGGTAAAACCGCCTAAACGTGGATAATTTGCCCCGGCATTCCAGTCAAAGCCCTGAAAAGTACTGCTTTGATAATCAGCAGTGACAAATACTGACCAGTCAGCCAATTGATAAGCACTGCGCCAATTAACGCTATGTTTTGGCCGGCGCACTAAATCCTCACCGCTTTGACGGTTCTCAGTGTTAAGGTAGCTATAAGCCAGTTGCTGACTCAGCGCCTGATACTGCCAGCCAAGGCTTAATTCAGCGCCTTGAATACTAGCCAATTGCACATTTTCGGCCACTTCGCCGACCTGTATCAGGTTAGTAATGTCACGCTGAAATACCGCCAATTGCAGATCTGTAGCGTTCCGCTGATACCGCAGCGCCAGCTCGTCACTGATCGATTGCTGCGGCTTGAGCGCCGGGTTACCAAATTGCGGCCAATACAACTCGTTAAAAGACGGGACTTTAAAAGCGCTGCCGCGGCTGGCCCGCACTAACCAATGCTGATTCAACTGATAGCCCAGTGCCAGCTGCCAGGTATTTTGTGCATGATAGTCGGTAATAGTGTCATGCCTTCCTGCCAACTCAATTAACCACTGCTGCAGTTGCACACTGGCACCGGCAAACAGCGCTCTGTTAATGCGGCTGTCTTGCTGATACTGCGGATCGGCTTTAGCCACCTGCTCCTGATACCAGTTCACCCCGCCCAGTAATGTCAGACCAGGCAGCCAGTCTGCGGTCAGCTGGTAAGTAGCTTCATCGCGCGCCGTGTGAAACGGGCTGCGACTGCCACCGCCAAAGGGGCTGTCCACATCCAGATTGCGGCTTATTGTCAGTTGCTGGTTCAGTTTGTCATGTTGTTGCTGCCAACTTAACTGATGCTGCCTTAGCAAGGTATCGGACTGATCTTGTTGTCCAAAGGCCGTATCAAACTGGTACACACCTGAATTGACATCGGTTTGCCAACGCCACAGGCCAACATCAGACTGATATTCGGCTGCCAGCTTTAAGTAACGCTGCCGGTAACCGTCCCGATCCGGATCTAAATCAGGGCGCACATCAAAGCCATCAGCACGGCTGGCACCGGCATGCACTGACCAGCGCAGTGGCCCGCTATTAGCACTAAAGGCAGCATCCAGTTCAGCCTGGCCATAGCTGCCAATAGTCGCTAACAGTTCCAGTTGTTGTGGCCGGCGGGTTGTAATGGCAATAACACCGGCAATTGCATCAGAGCCATACCAGGCGGCCCGGGGGCCGCGAATAATTTCTATGCGCTCAATACTGTGCACTGGGATCATCGATAAGGACTTTAGCCCCAGCGTTGCTGAGCCAGTGCGCACACCATCCACCAGCACTAAGGTGTGGCCGGTTTCACCGCCCCGCACAAAAAGACCACTATTCTGACCGCGGCCACCGTCGCGCGACACATTAACCCCGGCTAACTGGTTCAGTAACGCCGGTAAATCGGTAACCTGCCGTGCCAGAATATCTGCCCGTGTCAGTACCTCAATACTGGCCAGAGCGGTATTTAATTGTTGTTGATGACGATTGGCATACACGCTGATCACTTCAGCGGGTTCAACGGCCTGCACACTAGATTCAACGGACAGCACAGCAGGAGTCGCGCCAACAGCGGCAGCAACAAAGTGAAATAACATTAACAGCTCCTTGCAATGTGCCCACCGCACATTGGATTTGGGTTAGTGAGATTTTCAGGCAGGTCTCCGGGCTGATAACGTGCTCAGGGAGCGAGACAGCCCCTTCCCATCTAATGACAGTGGCTTTTGCTGTGTTATCGTTATTTACCGTTGCGGGGGCAGCTTTGGTTTTACACCAAATTCCCTTTTAACCTGCTGTGGCAGGCACCTGAAAAAAAGCGGCATCTGAGATGCCGCTTGTAGTGTACTTGATTTTACATTGAAGTCAATGGCCATCTAGATGGCTTTTATTGATAAAGCATCATAGTTAGTCGCGAAAGTTTGTAAACTGAAAGGCTTGTTCAAGTTCACTGCCACGGATCAGGGCAATGGCTTCCTGTAAATCATCGCGTTTCTTACCGGTTACCCGCACTTGATCGCCCTGAATGGCTGCCTGCACTTTAAGTTTGTTATCTTTAATCAGTTTCACCAACTTCTTTGCCATGTCCTGCTCAATACCCTGCAACAAGCTTAAACTCTGACTGTAGGTTTTACCTGAGTGGACCACATCACCTTCTTTAAATGAGCGCACATCAAGGCCGCGTTTAACCGCTTTTGCCAGAAAGATTTCCAGCATTTGCTGTAATTGAAATTCCGCCTCAGCTTTCATGGTGATCACTTTTTCTTTCAGGCTGTACTCGGCATTCACGCCACGAAAATCAAAACGGGTTTGCAATTCGCGGTTGGCATTGTCTACTGCATTTAATACTTCCTGCTGATCTACTTCAGATACGATGTCAAATGAAGGCATGATGTTCTCCTGCTGAAAAGTCTATGCTGGTGATTATAACCAGAAAACTGTTACAATCCGAGCATCATTTGCCGGAGGCTTAGTTGTGTCACAGCGTTTTTATCGTTGGCTTTGTTTGCTATTTTTCGCTATTGCTACCTTTAGCTTTCTGGCAGAGATAAGTGGCCACCGTATCGGATTAAATATCAGCCATCTTGATAAACTGGCGCATTTTGGCATTTTTGCTGTGTTGGCCTGGCTTACCTGGAAAGGCTTCAGACCGCCATTTTACTGGGCTGTTGCCATACTCAGCCTCTACGGCGGTTTAATTGAACTGGCACAACACTACTTTACCCGCCGTCAGGGTGATGTGTGGGATTGGCTGGCCGACATTGCCGGTGTTTTGGCTTTTTATCTGGCCCGCAAATTATGGCATTTGTGGCGGCCGCGCCGCTCGGCTAAAACGTGAATGAGCTTGTGCCCTTAACTATTGTTGGCCAGGGCGCTATTGGCCTGCTGGCCGCTTGTCAGTTGCAACGCCAGCGACTGCCTGTGCAGCTTTGGCTACGCCATAATGAATCAAATCTTCGCCAAACTGGCAAGCTAAGCGTCGACTTTACCGATCTTTCCGGCCAAAGCACATCTCATATTTACACCTCAGTTAACGCATCGGTTTTCACCACAGCGCCAGCAACGCCGCTCATTACCCGGATTGTTATCCCGGTAAAAGCCTATGCCGTGCTGCCATGTCTGGCAGAGCTGCAACCATATCTGAGTTCTCAGGCGCAATTGATCATCAGCCATAATGGTATGCCAGAGCTGGAGGCCTACCAGCAACAGCTAAAAGCTGAGCAAGCTTTATGGTTTTTATCGACCACGCAGGCCGCGTTACGAAGTGCGTCGGGCGTACAACATACCGGCATCGGGCAAAGCACTCTGGCCGCCATTAACCCTACTGCGCGAAAGCAGAGCGCCAGTCAGCAGCAGGCATTGCTGCAACAATTAACTTTAGCCTTGGGGCCAGTCACATTAACTGCGGATATCCTGCCGGTGCTTTGGCAAAAGCTTGCCATCAATGCCGTAATAAATCCTATTACTGCCTTGCATCGTTGTCGCAATGGTGAGCTGGCGGCACCTGAACTGGCGCCACTGATAAGCGCTTTATTGCGGGAAGTCTGCCTGGTCGCCGCAGCAGAGGGCATGGACCTGACCTATGCGAGCAACCTGAGTCGTGTCTACCAGGTAATCGAAGCCACTAAAGCCAATAAATCGTCCATGCTGCAAGATATTGAGCATGGACGACCGACTGAGATTAACGCTATCACCGGCTATTTATTGCGCTGTGCCGCCCGCCATAAATTGACGCTGCCGCATAACGAAAGGCTGCTGGCACAGGTTCAGCAGTTGGCACAAGGCCAGAGCTAACCCCCGGGTTTTAGACGCTTTTGTAAACTAAGATGTCGGACGATACACGGCGACATTCTTAAAGCCCTGCTCCTGTAACACTACTGCCTGTAAGCGGCTCATCACCCCCCTGTCGCAGTAGCAGTAATACTGTTTCGTCTGATCCAAACTGGCAAACTGTGATGAGAGTCGGAAAAAGGGCATTTCCACTACCTGATGATTATGCAGCTGCAATGGCGATAATTCGGTTTCTTCCGGGGCGCGGATATCCAGTACTATGGCATCAACCGGCAGCACCTCTTCTATAGCTACTGCTGTGATCTGCTGCTCAGCCTGATACTCGACAGTGCGGATATCCAACACCTTCGCCTGACTGATAGCCTGCTGCAGTAAATCCATATTGAAAAAAATTTCACTATGCTCAACTTCTGACAACACCGCATTAACGGTAGGGCTTTTTGAAATAACGCCACAATATTCCGGCATGCTACGAGCAAGCTGCTCAACTCCAATCTGCCGCGCTAAATCAATAATTTCCTGCTTATCCTGATAAATAAGCGGCCGCAGCATTAAGCTATCTGCCGCTTGATCAATCACAGCTAAATTCGTGATGGTTTGGCTGGCGACCTGGCCAATACTCTCGCCGGTGACGATGGCTTTAATCCCCAAACTCTGAGCAACACGGCTGGCAGCCCTTACCATCATCCGTTTTAATACAACACCCATCAGGCCATTGTCGATTTTTTGTAGAATCTCATTTACCACAGGTGCAAAATCGACGCTGACAAATTTCACCCGGTGCGACAGGCTGTATTTTTGCCAGATTAAAAACGCCATCTCACGCACGCCCGCTTCGTGCGCAGGACCGCCTAAATTAAAAAACAGGTAGTGGGTGCGTAAACCTTTACGGATCATCAAATAGCTGGCTACGGCCGAATCATAGCCACCGGAAATCAGCGACAACACATCAGACTGAGACGGCAACGGAAATCCGCCCATGCCATTGAAATGCTCAGTCATCATCAGCAATTTATCTTGTTTAATTTCCAGCCGGATGGTCAGCTGAGGTTGTTTTAGCTGCACTTTAGCACTGGCCACTTGCTGGTTTAACCCACCGCCAATATAGCGCTCGGCATCCAGCGAACTAAAGCTGTGGGTGCCTTGGCGGCGAACCCGCACACTAAAGGTTTTACCTGGCAATTGCGATTGATATACCGCCTGAACCTGCTGGAAGATATCGTGCAAGTCAGTAAACTGGCTGGATTGCATTTCAGAAAAGCTGACGATACCTGGGATGCAGCTTAACCGTTCAATTAATGTCTGGCGCAACTCAGGCTTAGCACTTCTGACCGTCAGGTGATCAAAGAGGTTTTCTACCTGAACTTGTTCATCGGTCTGGCCCAAAATCGTTTTAAGATTACGCTCCAGTAATAAGGTCTGGCGCTTGCGCACCGACTTACTTTTGATGGAGATTTCCGGGTGAAGTTTAATAATAAATTCAAGCATGAGCAGCGCCGCCAAAAAAACTGGCGCGCATTATAGCCTAAGCGCTTTGCAATGCCTAATCAGCATGCAAAACGCCTTATTACAGCAAGTCTGGCGTTAAAGGCCAGACTGCTCCAGACTGACAGGCTCGGCTTCTTTGGCGCGACCTTGCATAATAGAAATCTCTACTCGCCGGTTACGACGCCGGTTAAGCTCACTGTCATTAATAACCAGAGGCCGGGTTTCGGCATGGCCCACAACCTGGAGTCGGCGCCGATCAAAAGCCGGGGCTCTGAGCATTTCTGTTGCCACTGACACGGCCCGCTTAGCTGATAAATCCCAGTTATTATGATGGAGTTCATCCGAAATCTGTATATCGTCAGTGTGGCCACTAACAGTGATTTCTCCTGGTACGTCATTTAGCAAGGTGCCGATTTGCACAATAACCGGTTTGAACCTGGGTTGTAAAAACGACGAGCCCGATGGGAAAGAGCCGTTTTCACGAATACGAATAATAATTTGCTGGCCCAACGACTCCAACTCAATAGCGCCATCGATGATTTCTTTTTCCAGTTGCTCAGCCAGTTTTTTTACCATCTCATTAACCTGCTCTTGCATCTCTTCTGCTGCCGCTTCTGCTGCGGCTTCGGCTTCCGATTGCTCGTCATCGGTTAATGAAGTCTGTCCGCCGGTTTGATCTTCACGTTGCTCCTGACGACCACCGGCTGAGTCTTCATCACCAGCCTGAAATTCAATAACTTGCTGAGTAATTTCCATGGTCTGCTGTTGCAGGGTTTCAATCGGCGTCGGATCGGGCCGGCCAGGGCGGAATTCCAAGGCAATAACACTGGTACCTTTGGGAATATCTTCCACTTCAATCTTATTTTGCACACCAAAGGCAAACTTCATAGAGCCGGCAATCTGCTTAAATTTCAGCACATCCATTTCGGAAAACGCCAGTAACAATACAAAAAAGCACATTAGCAGCGCCATCAGATCGGCAAAGGTACCCATGTATTGTGGTAGCCCTGGGGGCGGGCATTTACACTCTTCTTCTTCGGTCCGATCGCTCATGCCGCTTCTCCTGCGACCTCACGCTTATTCTGCGCCAGATAATTACGCAAAATACCTTCAATGACTTTCGGGTTCTGACCATCCTGAATACCGAGGATGGCATCAAGAATTAACTGATTATTCAACTTTTCCTGCTGATTACGAATGGCCAGCTTGTCAGCCAGCGGTATGGCAATCACGTTGGCAATAAAAGCACCATATAAAGTGGTCAGCAAAGCCACCGCCATCGCCGGGCCTATGGCCTTGGGGTCATCCATGTTAGATAACATCGCCACCAAACCGATGAGCGTACCTATCATACCCATGGCCGGGGCGACGTCGCCCAAACTTCTAAAAATGGCGATACCCTGTTCATGACGCTTTTCGGTCAGGCTAATATCTTTTAATAAGGTCGCTCGCACCACATCAGCATCATGACCATCAACCAGCATGTTGACGCCTTTTTGCATAAAGTTATTGGGAATTTCCGCTTCTTCTAACGCCAAAAAACCGCCTTTACGTGCGGCATCACCTAACTGCACTGCTTTTTCGATTAACTCTTCAGGCTGTTCAATTTTAAACATAAAAGCTTTAACGGCGACCTTACCTGCTCCCAAAAACTGTCCCAAGGTAAATTTAGAGACCACTACAAAAATAGATCCCCCTACCACAATCAGTAAAGATACCGTATCGGCAAACATCCCTGGATCACCGGCACTGCCTATAAACATGGCCATGACGATAAAACCGATAGCCCCTAACATGCCAATTAGCGTTGCTAAATCCACTCTGTTACTCCTTTACTGATCCACTGCCACAGCTGTGCATTATTATTTTATCTTAGCCGTTTATAGGTTATCGACCTAAGTTAGCAATCATTAAGCACTAAATCGAACAATTTTGCTAATATAGCCGTTCACTTCAGCTTTAGCATTGACCATAATAGCCTGCTAGGATAAGGTTGCGCACAATTTTTTGGGGAATAGCATGAGTAAAAAGAAAGCCGACCTCAGCCAGTTTGAACAGGCGATGTCTGAACTGGAGCAGATAGTGCAGCAGCTGGAACAAGGAGAGTTATCCCTGGATGCCTCCCTTAGCCAGTTTGAACGGGGCATCAGCCTGGTTAAACAAAGCCAGCAGCAGCTGCAGGACGCTGAGCAAAAAGTACAGATTTTGCTACAACATCAACAACAAAGTATTTTGCAACCTTTTGAGCCTGCCGGAGAATAAGGTGTCTTTAGCCAGTCTGAGCGGCTATCAGCAACGGGTTGAGCTGCAGTTATCTTTAATGTTATCCCAACAAACAGTGGCAGAACCTCAACTGGCACAAGCCATGCGGTACAGTCTGTTATTGGGTGGGAAAAGAGTACGGCCGTTTTTGGTTTATGCCTGTGGTACTATGCTGGGCGCAAGCTTAGCCGATTTAGATGGCCCCGCTACGGCCATTGAAGCCTTACACAGTTATTCACTTATTCATGATGACTTACCGGCCATGGATAATGACGATTTGCGCCGCGGTCAACCGACTTGCCATATAGCCTTTGACGAGGCTACGGCCATATTGGCTGGAGATGCTTTGCAAGCATTAGCCTTCGAAAGTTTGAGCCAGCATCCGTATCAGCAGACCGATAGTCAGAGCGTTGTCCGCATGGTGCAGTTACTGGCAAGGGCAGCAGGGGCCGCAGGTATGTGCGGCGGCCAGGCGATAGATCTGGCTCAAACCAATAAAGCTACCACCCTGGCTATACTTGAGCAAATGCATCAGCTTAAAACTGGCGCCCTAATTGAGTGTGCAGTACAACTGGCCTATTATTGCAGTCCGGTACGTAATGAAATAGTGTTGGTCGATTTGTGTGACTTTGCCAGATGTCTTGGACTGGCGTTTCAGGTACAGGATGATATTTTAGACATCGAAAGTGATACGCAAACACTTGGTAAACCACAAGGCTCCGATCAAAAAGCTAATAAAGCCACTTACCCGGCTTTACTTGGGTTGGAAGGCGCCCGACAACGCGCTGTTGATTTATATCAGCAAGCATTAGCAGCATTAAAGCTTTTACCATACAACACGACAGAATTAGCAGAATTTGCGCATTTTATAATCGCACGTAAGTTTTAACATAGGCATCATTATGGCGTTTGACATTAAGGACTATCCACTGCTGGCTCAAGCCAATCTGCCGGCACAGTTACGTCAATTACCCCAGGAACAATTACCGCAATTATGTGATGAATTACGGCAGTTCCTGCTTAAAACGGTGAGCCAGAGCAGCGGGCATTTTGCATCAGGCCTGGGCACGGTTGAGCTGACCGTAGCGCTGCATTATGTCTACAACACCCCTTACGATCGGCTGATCTGGGATGTTGGCCATCAGGCCTACCCGCACAAAATCCTCACCGGCCGCCGTGACAAGATGCACACTATTCGCCAAAAAGATGGCTTACACCCTTTTCCTTATCGTGAAGAAAGCGAATATGACACCCTGAGCGTAGGTCACTCCAGTACCTCTATCAGTGCAGCCTTGGGTATGGCGATTGCCGCCCGCCAGGCCAAACTGAACCGCAAAGTCGTCGCAGTGATTGGCGATGGTGCTATTACCGCCGGTATGGCATTTGAAGCACTGAATCATGCCGGTGAAGTGCGGCCTGATATGCTGGTGATCCTGAACGATAATGAAATGTCGATCTCCGAAAATGTCGGCGCGTTAAACCAATATTTTGCCCGTATTTTATCCGGTAGCTTTTACACCAGCTTGCGTGAGGGCGGCAAAAAAATCTTAAGTGGCGTGCCGCCGCTGCAACAATTAGCCAGCCGAGCTGAAGAGCATTTTAAAGGCATGGTCACACCAGGCACTTTTTTTGAAGAGCTTGGCTTTAATTATATTGGCCCCATCGATGGCCATGATGTGCTGACGCTGGCCGATACCATTCGTAATATGCGCCAGTTAAAAGGGCCACAGTTACTGCACATTGTTACTAAAAAAGGCAAAGGCTATGCGCCGGCCGAGGCAGATCCTATTGGTTATCATGCAGTCAATCAATTTGACCCTGATGCCAGCACACCGCCAGTAAAAAAAGCCGGTTTGCCAAGCTTTTCTAATATCTTTGGCCAATGGATTTGCGACATGGCGGAGCAGGATGAACGCTTGCAGGCTATTACCCCGGCGATGCGTGAAGGCTCAGATTTAGTAGCCTACTCCAAGCGTTTCCCCAAGCGTTATTTTGATGTCGCTATTGCCGAGCAGCATGCCATTACGCTGGCGGCTGGCCTGGCCATTGAGGGCTTAAAGCCGGTAGTGGCCATTTACTCCAGCTTTTTACAACGTGGTTATGATCAACTGATCCACGATGTTGCGCTACAGCAACTTGATGTACTGTTTGCCATTGACCGTGCCGGCATTGTCGGTGCCGATGGCCCTACGCATCAAGGCGCTTTTGACATCAGCTTTTTACGCTGTATACCCAATATGGTGCTGATGGTGCCTTCCAATGAAAACGAATGCAGGCAAATGCTCTATACCGGCTATCAGCACCAGGGGGTGGCCGCCGTACGCTATCCCAGGGGTAGTGGCAATGGTATTACTGTAGAGCCACAAATGCAGTTGCTGCCGCTGGGTAAAGCCAAGGTGATTCGCAGTGGCAAACAGCTGGCGATACTTGCCTTTGGACCACTGCTCAGTGCCTGTCAGGCAGTTGCCGAAGAGCTGGATGCCACACTAGTGGATATGCGCTTTGTTAAACCGTTGGATCATCAGCTACTGGTGCAACTGGCAGCTGAGCACACTCAGTTTGTTACCGTAGAAGACAATGCCATTATGGGCGGTGCAGGCTCTGCCGTGAATGAGTTTGTGCTACAACAGCAATTGCCGGTGCAAGTGCTTAATTTAGGCCTGCCAGATAGTTTTATTAAACATGGTAGTCAGCAGCAGCTTTATGCCGAATTAGGGCTGGACGAAGCGGGTATTCGTCATCAAGTAAGCCGTTTTGCAAGGGTGCAGGTAGCCGATTAAAGGTTGCCTTCTTCAAGCTGATAATACCAGACTATACCGTCATCCAGACTTTTGGCCACTTGCTGATCCAGTGTGGCTAAATCTTCAAACTCAAATGCATCCTGATTGAGTGCGAAGTTTAGTGTTGCTACTGCATCTTTGCCATTGGCTTTGATATGTTGTAGCGCCAACTCGGCCAAACGCAATGACACCTCCCAACCTATCAACTGCCCCCCTACCAGCTCTAACGGGAAAATAGCATAGCCAACAGAGCAGGTTACCGACACGGTTTCGCCTTTGGCCACATTAAAATAGGTATTGCGGATCTGCTCACACAATTTATAGCTAAACTGTTGCACCAGCTCCAACTGAATATCCCTGAGCACCAGCACAAACACATCACCGGCATAGCGCACTACATAATCAGAACCACGGGTTTCCCGGATCAGTAACCCGCTGATCTGCTGGATCACCCTGTCACCGGCACTATTACCAAACTGATCATTGACCAGCTTAAAGTTATCCAAATCTAGCTGGATAAGCACTATGCATTTCCCCTGCGCCTGCAAGGATTCACGGTTTCGTTGAAAGTGCTCCACATCCTTGGGCAATTGCTCAAACAAAAAGCGCCGGTTACGCAAACCGGTTAAGCTGTCAGTATCGGTCAGCTGACTTAGCTTATCGTTTAAATCATTCAACTGAATGTTAGAGTTTTCCAGTTCCTGAGTACGCTGGCGAACCAATCGCTCCAGTTCCAGTTGTTTGTATAATGTATTACGACGCACCAGCCACATCACACCATACAAGCAGCAAAGCAACAGCAATAGCCATAACATGCGGTACAACAAGGTTTCATCAAAACGCTGAGGCACCACAAGCGTCAATTCAGCCATATTTGCCTGCGCCCATTGCTCATTACCCAGCTTAGCCTGCAGCTGAAATTGATATGAACCCGCCGGCACATTTGTGTATATAGCTTCACGCCGCTCTGTGGTTTGGTGCCATTCCTGCTCAAAACCCAATAACCTGTAGCGAAAACGGATTGCTTCCGGACGGGCAAACTCTAAGGCTGAATAATGAATACTGATATTGCGTTCATACTGCTCTAACACAATGCGTTGCTGCTGAGGCATTAAAATATAGGGCTGGTTAGCCATTAGCGATTTTAACAACACGGCGGGCGCGTCGTCAGATTTGTGGGACAGTTTTGCTGGCAGAGCTATCAAGCCCCTTAGCGTTGGAAACCAGTATTCATCCTGCCATAACACTGCTTTAGCATGCCCAGCCCCATTACAACAACGACTGACACCACTACCTAGTTGCCGATCGTAGGGCGATAACAACTCATCCATAACAAAGTCGGCTTGGTTGTCTGCCAAAGGCAACGCTAACCGAAATACCCCTTTGTTGGTACTGACCCATAACATCTGGCTCTGTGCATGGTAACTCAAACTCACCGCAGGGCCATGCGGCATGCCGTTAGACGTATCAAATTGCCACCATTGCTGCTGTTGGCGGATAAAGATACCATCATCAATAGTACTGACAATCAGCGTATCATCCTCCAGCTGCAGTAAGGCCAGGACATAGCTGTTGTATAAGGGGGTACCGACGCCAAGCCGGTTAAGGCGCTGATTCGCATATTGATAAACACCACGGGTGGTTCCAAAGGTCAGCTGCTGCGGTTGCCATTGCAGTGCAGTAATATGCCGGGATTCTAATTCATCATTAAAAGGCAGTAACTGCAAAGACTGGCCATCAGTGACATAAAGTCCGCGTACTGTACCAAGCCATACCTCACCGGCCTGTCCCGGTTGCACTACCCGCACACTCATGCCTTGCAACTCAGGAAAAGGCGTGCTCAGCGTATCTGAAGCCAGCTGATATTGCACTAAACCTCGCTCCAGGCCCAGCCATAAACGTTGGTTATCCAACCAGTGCATATCATGCACGGTTTGTGCACCTAACTGCCTGGCAGTTAACCAGTGCTGGTAATGTCCTTGTTGGTCCATTACCCCCAGAGCAGACTGCGTGGCCATCAACAATTTATTATCTGGTGTCAGCGCCAGACTGCGTACAACAGGATCAGTACCCTCCGGGCTTAGTCGCCTGACATGACCTTTAGCGGCGCGATAAACACCGTCACTATGACTCGCCAGCCAGATATTGTTATCTTTATCCTGAAATATATCGCTAAACCAGGGTGAACTGCCAAGCTCGGTCGCGGTAATAGTTTGCCAGTCACCCGAAACTTGCCGGTGATATAACTTACGGTAGGCCGAAATCCAATGGTGTTTATCATCCGCCACCAAAATATTATAAACCGGGACATTGTCGCCATCTGGCAAGGTACAGGTTTTAATCTCACCAGCGGCTGTCAGATGGTAGTAGCCACTTTCGCTGGCAATATGCAGACCGTGCTCACTCCAACTCAAATCATAAATAGGTGTACGGGATAACTCTGATGGCAGTGGATAAGCCGTTAACGTACCCTCCGCATCCAACTTGTACAGTTGTTCCGCACTACTGACCCAAATATCCTCTCCAACCCGCTTTAACTGGCTGACCTGGGTTTTAATATCCTCAATCCGGCTTATACGGCCCTGACGAATTCGGAATAAATGGTCGGCAGCAACCCAGATCTCATCCGGGCTGATTTCAATAATAGAAGTGACTTCAGAAAGAATAGAAAAACGTTCGAATTTAAGGGTTAACGGATCCAAACCTGATAGGCCGGCTTTAGTACCAATCCACAGATAACCTGAGCTGTCGTGTAGTAATTTTGTGATGGCGTTACTTGCCAGATGGCGTTGATTGTCGGTGGTAAAATGCTCAAATTCCAGGCCATCAAAGCGGTTTAAGCCCCACAGGGTACCCAACCAGATGTAACCTAATTTATCTTGGCTGATGGCCCTGACCGAGTTGCTCGACAAGCCCTGGGCGCTGGTCCAATGTTTCATGGCAAAATCATAACTGGGTTCGGCCACTGCTACGCTACTGCCTACCCAGCACAGCAACCACAGTCGTAGCAACATTTTGCCCCAGCTTTGCTTCATGCGCATCCCTCGCCCGGTTAACCCGCCATTAGCCTAAATTAAAATGCATGATCAGTGCCTGTAAAATCAACCAGGCAGGAATAGCCGCCAGCACATCATCCAGCATGATGCCAAGGCCACCATGAACCCGCCGATCGAACCAGCGAATTGGCCAGGGTTTGACAATATCAAAAAAACGAAACAACGCAAAACCCAGCAGTAAGGTCAGCCAACTCAGTGGCACAAATAACATGGTCAGGGCAAAACCGATAATTTCATCCCACACTATTGCGCCATGATCATGCTCACCGACATCTGCGGCGGCCTTACCACAAATGTACACGCCTAACAGACTACCGCACAACACAAAACCCAGGTAAGCGACATCGCCCAGCATAGCAAACAGCACAATAAAAGGAACCGCGGCCAGAGTACCAAAGGTGCCAGGGGCTTTAGGCGCTAAGCCGCTGCCAAAACCAAGCGCCAAAAAATGCTGCCATTGTCTCAGGTTAAATTTATGCACCTTCATCAGAAATGTTCAAACCCCTTATGCTGATAGCTAAACACCTGCTCACCGGCTTTCAGCTCAAGTTTACCGGTTTGCCCGGTAATACGGCCGATACAGGTTACAGGCACGCCATAAGGTGACAGTAGTACATCCAGCGCGCCGCGCTTACTATCAGGCACAGTGAACAGCAGTTCGTAATCCTCACCACCTGACAACGCCAGTTGCATTGCCTGGGCGCTGTCGCAGCTGTCTTTTAAGGCTTGTGATAACGGTAGCTTTTGCACATCAATATAAGCCCCCACAGCTGAGCGTTGCAGGATATGATAAATATCGCCGGCTAAGCCATCAGAGATATCCATGGCACTGCTGGCAACACTGCGTAAGGCCTGCCCTAGGGCCACCCGGGCAGTCGGATAATGAAAGCGCTGCAAAATGTGCGCCTGATGCTTTTTGCTGACTTGCTGCACACCTTGCACTAAACGCAAACCCAACGCCGCATCACCCAAAGTACCGGTGACATAAATATAATCACCGACCTTAGCACCGCTGCGTTTAATGGCTTTGCCTCTGGGTACCTGGCCTTTGGCGATCATGGTCAGGCTTAATGGCCCCTTGGTGGTATCACCGCCGACCAGCTGGCAGTTAAAATACTCGGCTGTTTCATGTAAACCGGCGGCAAATTCACTAAGCCAGTCCGGTTGGATCACTGGCACCGTTAAGGCCAGAGACAGCCAGCTGGGTTCAGCACCCATTGCCGCCAAATCGCTGACGTTTACCGCCACCAGTTTATGGCCCAGCGCCCTTGGGTCGACATCAGCAAAAAAGTGCGTGCCCACTACCATAGTATCGGTCGTCACCACTAAATCATAGCCGTCACGAACCTGCAGCACAGCGCCATCATCGCCAACGCCACAGTGCACGTCAGTGCGCGGTGAGCCCGCTTTTGAAAAATAGTTGGTGATTAATTCAAATTCACCCATAAATAAACCTAAGCCGGCAATAAGCCGGCTCTCTGTTAGCTGGGTCGAAGTACCCGGACTGCTTTATCCAGAATACCATTGACGAATTTATGACTGTCATCGGCCGCAAAGGCTTTTGCCAGCTCGATACCTTCGTTGATCACTACCTTGTAAGGTACATCTAGCCGGTATTTCAGCTCGTAAGCTGACACCCGTAATACGGCTTTTTCCACCAGGTCGACATCTTCAAACGGCCGTTCCAGATAAGGCTTAATCGCTTCGTCCAGCTTGGCATGATGCAGTACCACACCACGCAGCACATCCTGAAAATAAGCGACATCAATATGCTTTACGTTATTTTCCAGCAACAGTTGCTGCTCAATATCGGCAATAGCATTGTGGCTGACTTGCCAGCTGTAAATACCTTGCACCGCAAGTAACCGTGACTGACGGCGAGCATTTGGTTTCATTCTGATATCCTGTTATAGCTTAGCCAGCACATTAACCATTTCCAGTGCTGACATCGCAGCTTCAGCGCCTTTGTTACCGGCTTTGGTGCCAGCACGCTCTACCGCTTGCTCAATGCTGTCGACGGTTAGCACGCCAAAGGCCACCGGCAAATCATGTTGCATCATCACCTGGGCAATGCCCTTGGTGCATTCGCCAGACACATATTCAAAGTGCGGCGTACCGCCACGGATCACTGCGCCTAATGCCACTATCGCATCATATTTTTTGCTGGCAGCTACCCGCTGCACAGCCAGTGGCAGCTCAAAAGCCCCCGGAATACGCACTACAGTGATATCCTGCTCGGCGATGTTACCTACCCGCTGCAGG
Organism: Arsukibacterium sp.; assembly: GCF_036735525.1. NCBI lineage: Bacteria > Pseudomonadati > Pseudomonadota > Gammaproteobacteria > Chromatiales > Chromatiaceae > Arsukibacterium > Arsukibacterium sp. The sequence continues at coordinate 36,177 of NZ_DAINOE010000027.1, forward strand.
GTATCTACTGCACCACTGAGTAAACTTTCGACGATAAAACTGTTAAAACGCGCGACCACGATCGCAATTTTTTTGCCGTTAGCTGAATAGCCTGCTTCAATTACTTGCATTGCTAGCCCTTATCTCTATGACTGCCGCTTAAAATTAGCCGTGCATAATAGCACAAAATTTTACGCACCGGCATAGCCCTTATTCAGATACGTAATCTACCACTTCCAAGCCAAACCCCGACAGCGCATGGTACTTTTTCGGCTGGCTGAGCAGGCGCATTTTCTTCACCCCCAGACTGGCCAGAATTTGTGAGCCTACCCCGACATTGCGCGAGGTGCCTTTCCAGGGAGCGGTACGTGGTTTTTCGCCTTTATCTTCGGCTTCAAAGTTTTGCACCATACGCACCAGCTCTTCGGTACTTTCATGCTTACCCAGCAATACCAGTACTCCGCCTTCATCTGCAATACGTTGCATCGCAGTATGCAGCGGAAAACTGCGGTTAGCGGCCCGATCCGCCAGCAGTAAATCACTAAAAGTATTATGCAAATGCACCCGCACTAGTGTCGGTTGCTCGGCCACTATCTGCCCTTTCACCAGGGCAAAATGTAACTGATTATCGATGGTGTCTTTGAAAGTGACTAACTGGAAGTCGCCCACTTCAGTTGGCAGCTGGCAGGTGGCCACTTTTTCGATGGTGGTTTCATGTAAGTTACGGTATTCAATTAAATCAGCAATAGTGCCAATTTTAATCTGATGCTGCTTGGCAAAGACTTCCAAATCAGGCCGGCGCGCCATAGTGCCGTCATCATTTAAAATTTCAACAATCACCGACGCGGGCTCTAAGCCAGCTAAACGCGCCAGATCGCAGCCTGCTTCAGTATGACCGGCACGCACCAGCACACCGCCATCTTGCGCCATTAACGGGAAAATATGCCCTGGCTGCACAATGTCGGCCGGGCTGGCATCCCGCGCTACCGCCGCCTTTACCGTTTTAGCCCTGTCGGCAGCCGAAATACCGGTGGTGACGCCTTCAGCGGCTTCAATCGACACAGTAAAATTGGTAGAAAACGGCGATTTATTGGCATCCACCATCAAGGATAAATTCAGCTGCTTGCAACGTTTTTTGGTTAACGTCAGACAAATCAGGCCGCGGCCATGCTTGGCCATAAAGTTGATCGCTTCAGGCGTGACATAATCCGCCGCCATCACTAAGTCGCCTTCATTTTCGCGATCTTCATCATCCATCAGGACCACCATTTTCCCCTGGCGAATGTCTTCAATAATTTCAGCTGGAGTATTCAGTTGCATACAAACCCTTGTGATAAATGTCTTTAAAAAATTATAAAAAGCCGCGTTGCTGTAACAGCGCTAAACTCAGGCCGCTGTGCTCAGACTGCTGAGGTAACAGCAAGCGCTCCAGATAACGGGCTATCAAATCCACTTCTAAATGTACCTGACTGCCAGGCGAAAGCTGCACCAGGGTTGTTTCGTTGGCCGTGTGCGGCACTATAGTGAGCCTGAAGCTGTCTTTGCCCAGCTCATTTACCGTTAAGCTGATGCCATCTACGGTCACCGAACCTTTTTCTGCCACATAGCGCGTCAGCTTTTCTGGCAAACTCAGCCACAGCTGCCAGGCACGGCCGCTTTTACTTATGGATAGTACCTCAACTACCGCATCGATATGGCCACTCACCAAGTGCCCACCGAGCCGGCCGGTTGCCAATAGCGCTTTCTCTAAATTCAGCCGTTGTCCGGTCTGATACTGTCCAAAACAAGTGCGTGCCAGGGTTTCGGTGGAGACATCAGCACTAAAGGTGTTGGCGCTAAGGCGGCTGACGGTCAGGCACACACCATTACTGGCAATACTGTCACCCAGTTTGACATCGCTAAAACCCAGGCTGTCGCTATAAATATCCAGACTCAGATCCGAGCCTTTAGCGGTGATTTTTTTAATCACACCTGTCGCTTCAATAATACCGGTAAACATAGTTGCTCTCTTTTTTGCGGCTTACTTTGTACTACTAACTTTGTTGCTAGTCACTTAACTGCTCGTTAGCAGGCGCGCGGTTAAGCGTACATCGGCGCCCAGCTGCTGTACCCCGGTAAATTGCCAGCGCCGTGCCTGCTGCAAATCCGTCAGTATGGGTAACTGCGCTAACGGCCTTGCCGCATCACCCAATAATACCGGAGCCTGATACAAAATAAATTCATCTACCAACTGGGCGCTGAGTAAGGCACCGGCCAGCGTAGCGCCCGCCTCTACCCAGACACTGTTAACTTGCTGCTGCGCCAATAATTGCAGTAGCTCTGCCAGGGCAAAACGGCCATCTGCACTGACGGCTATGCCCAGTTGCGTCACTTCGGCTTGCATAGTGGCGGCCAGCGGCCTGGGCGAAGCGCCCTTTGCTATACACAATAATATGGGCCCGGCTAACTGAAACAATGGCTCAGACCCGGTTAATTGTTGCTGGCGGTCTAAAATCACTCTAAGCGGTTGGCGTAACTGGCCATCGGCGCGACAGCTAATGCTCTGCTCAGCAGTTTGCCGCACCGTTAAGCGGGCGTCATCGGCCAGCACTGTGCTAGCGGTAGATAAAATGGCACTACTTTGCGCGCGGTACAGTTGCACATCGGCGCGCGCCTGCTCACCGGTTAACCACTTACTTTGGCCATTGGCCAGCGCCGTGCGACCATCCATACTGGCGGCCAGCTTCAGGCGCAGATAAGGCCGTTGCCGCTCCATGCGGCTTAAAAAACCGGGATTAAGCGCTCTGGCTTGCGCTTCTAATAAACCATATTCAACGCTGATAGCGGCATCTTGCAGCAATTTGACGCCTTTTCCGGCCACCAGCGGGTTGGGATCCAGCATAGCGATAACCACCCGGGCGACGCCCGCTTTAATCAGCGCTAAGGCACAAGGCGGGGTGCGACCATAATGGCTGCAAGGCTCGAGCGTGACATAACAGGTGGCCCCTGCGGCTTTATCCGCGGCTTGTTGCAGCGCACCCACTTCAGCATGGGGACCACCGGCCTGATGATGATAGCCCTGGCCGATTATCTGGCCATCTTTTACCAACACCGCACCAACATTCGGGTTGGGATCGGTAGTAAAACGCCCGGCAGCCGCCAGTTGCAGCGCCAGTGTCATAAAGGTGATATCTGCGTCACTAAAAGGCATTACTGCTCACCCAGCCGGGCAATTTCTTCGCCAAACTCGCGAATATCTTTAAAAGAGCGATAGACAGAGGCAAAGCGCACGTAAGCCACTTTATCCACCAGCACCAGCTCATCCATGATCAGTTTACCCAGTAATTGACTGGCCACTTCGCGCTCACCGGTGGCGCGTAATTGCGATTTAATTTTATTAATCAGCTGCTCTATCTGCTCAGTCGCCACCGGGCGTTTTTCCAGCGAGCGTAATAAACCACTGCGTAATTTGTCTTCGTTAAAAGGCTCGCGGGAGCCATCACGCTTGATAATGCGCGGCATCACCAGCTCGGCAGCTTCAAAGGTAGTAAAACGTTCATGACAGGCCAGACACTCGCGGCGCCGGCGCACCTGATGGCCATCGGCCACTAACCGTGAGTCTATTACCTTGGTATCATCGGCATTACAAAAAGGACAAAACATAGCCGTTTCCTGCTGGTTGCTGTGTCAGTTGGGCGCCATCGAAAAAAATGGCCGCAAGTGCGGCCATAATAGCATTGAATTACGTTTTACGCATAAACCGGGAAGCGGGCACACAGCTCAGCGACCTGGCCTCTTACGCGGTCAATCACGCTTTCATCGTTGATGTTATCTAACACATCACAAATAAAGGTAGCGACCTGACGCGCTTCGGCTTCTTTAAAGCCACGACGGGTAATAGCCGGGGTACCTATACGCAGGCCACTGGTGACAAAAGGCGAGCGCGGATCGTTAGGTACCGAGTTTTTATTTACCGTAATGTGCGCACGGCCCAGCGCCGCATCGGCATCTTTACCGGTAATGTCTTTGGCAATTAAGTCCATCAGGAATAAATGGTTGTCGGTGCCACCTGATACGATGTTATAGCCCCGGGCAATCATTTCTGCACACATGGCTTTAGCATTGTTCAGCACCTGCTGCTGGTACACTTTAAATTCTGGCTGTAAGGCCTCTTTAAAGGCCACGGCTTTAGCAGCAATAACATGCATTAACGGGCCGCCCTGGCTGCCAGGAAACACCGCAGAGTTCAGCTTCTTTTCGATAGCGTCATTTTTACGGGCTAAAATTAAGCCGCCACGTGGACCGGCCAGCGTTTTATGGGTGGTAGTGGTCACGACATCGGCTACCGGCACTGGGTTAGGGTACAAACCGGCGGCCACTAAGCCAGCCACATGCGCCATATCCACTAACAGATAAGCACCGACTTTATCGGCGATATCGCGAAAACGCTGCCAGTCAATAATGCCTGAATAGGCAGAGAAACCGGCGATAATCAGTTTTGGCTTGTGCTCCAGCGCCAGCGCTTCTGCCTGTGCATAATCAATGACACCGGTTTCAGGGTGCAGGCCATATTGTACAGCGTTATAGAGTTTACCTGATGAGCTGACATGAGCACCGTGCGTTAAGTGGCCACCATGTGCCAGACTCATGCCCAGTATGGTATCACCGGCGTTTAGTAAAGCTAAAAACACGGCTGAGTTAGCTTGTGAGCCTGAATGCGGCTGCACGTTGGCATAATCGGCGCCAAACAGCTCTTTGGCACGGGCAATTGCTAAATCTTCGGCAATATCCACATATTCACAGCCACCGTAGTAGCGCTTATGCGGGTAGCCTTCAGCATATTTGTTGGTCAGCTGTGAGCCCTGCGCTTGTAATACCCGCGGGCTGGCATAGTTTTCTGACGCAATCAGCTCTATATGGGCTTCCTGACGTGCAGTTTCTTTTACCATGGATTGCCATAATTCCGGATCGAAATCAGCAATATTCATATCACGCTTTAACATGCTTTCTCCTGGCGCGGCTAATAAGCTCGCTCGGTCAATTAAGGTCGATAAATAATTGGGCGCTATTCTACCTTGAAATTGCCCGCGGCGCACTGAAATATTAGCCGTCTATAAGTCTAAAACTTAGTTAAGTGGCAACACAGCTACACAACACTGTGCCTGATCGCAAAACTCAGTGCTGCTTTACAAACGTCTGCAACTGGCCTAGAGTACTGGTTATTAATACAGTTATTCATGCTGGCAGTATTGGCAGGCATGATAGGGGTGGCTGGCATGATAGATGTAAAAGCTCAGCGTAAAATCATCCACCTGGATATGGATTGCTTTTTTGCCGCGGTAGAAATGCGCGATAACCCGGCGCTGATCCATATTCCTATTGCTATTGGTGGAAGCCGCATCCAACGCGGGGTGATTGCCACCTGTAATTACCCGGCGCGGGCCTTTGGTGTGCGCTCGGCCATGCCTACCGCAGAAGCCTTAAAACGTTGCCCACAGCTGACACTGGTCAGTGGCGACATGGCGAAGTACCGTAGTGTCAGCCAGCAAATCCTTAGTATTTTTCATCGTTACAGCGCCTGGGTAGAGCCACTATCACTAGATGAAGCTTTTCTCGATGTCACTGACAGCACCTTATTTAACGGCAGTGCGACCTTACTGGCGCAAGAAATCCGCCAGGTGGTCTTTAACGAAACCGGCTTAACAGTATCGGCTGGCGTTGCCCCTAATAAATTTTTGGCGAAAATTGCCAGTGATGAAAACAAACCTGATGGACTTTTTGTGATCCCCCCCAGTGCCGTAGCTGATTTTGTCAGCCAGTTGCCTCTGCGTAAAATTCCAGGTGTTGGTCAAAAAACCGCTGAGCGGCTGGCCAGGTACAATTTGCACTTTTGCCGCGAACTGGCCCAGGTAGAACTAAAGTGGCTTATCACGGAATTTGGCAGCCTTGCTGATACCTTACTGAAACGCTGCAAGGGCATAGATGAGCGCCCGGTAAAAGCCGAGCGCTGCCGTAAATCGGTGGGGGTCGAGCATACACTGCCGCAGGACATTCAGGATTATGACAGCGCAGCCTTACAACTGTCCGAGCTGATTCCCAAGCTGCAGCGCCGGCTTGATAATATACAGGGCCCAACGCTATTACAAAAAATCGGCATTAAACTCAAATTTAGTGATTTTCGGCAAACCACGGTAGAAACGCAAAGCACGGCGCTAGACTGCACAGTGCTAAAGCAATTACTCAACCAGGCCTGGCAACGGCGGCAACAACAAGGGGTGCGTTTAATTGGTATTCAGGCAGGGCTAAAGCAGCAATGTGAAGAGCAATTAGTGCTGCCTTTTTTTTAGTGTAGAGAGTTGAGTGTTCAGTGTTGAGTGTTGAGTGTTGAGTGTTGAATGTTGAGGGCACAAAAAAGCCGACACTAGGTCGGCTCTTTAATATAAACCTGGAATTAACCGGTTACAGTAACGTTTTCAGCTTGTGGGCCTTTTTGGCCTTCAGTTACTTCAAAAGTAACACGCTGACCTTCAACTAAGGTTTTACGACCGGTGCCATTGATAGCGCGGAAATGAACGAATACGTCTTTGCCGCCTTCGCGCTCGATGAAACCGAAACCTTTATCTTCGTTGAACCACTTAACTGTACCGGAAATTAACTGTGACATA
>NZ_DAINOE010000028.1:0-27225 GCF_036735525.1 Arsukibacterium sp.
AGATTGCTAACCGTTTGGATAGCAGCACAGCGGGGAAAGCTCAGGGTGAGCGTAACCTGTATGACGGTATCTCGCTGGCCAGGGTTTATGAACAAGGCTTGCAGGGTATTAATGATAATCTGGGTGAGCTCAACCGTTTAGCGGTAGCTGCGGGTAATGGTCTTTATAGCTCCGCCGACCGGCAAGCATTGCAAAGTGAAGCCGATGGTTTTATCGCCAATATTCAACAAAGCCTGAGCAGTAGTGATTTTGCCGGCAAAAAATTGTTTGATAATGCCCGTCTGGATTTTAGTAGCGGTAATGGTGTACTTAGTATAGATACAGCTGATGTAGGCGCGACGTTAAGCTCGCAAAATCTGTTTAGCCTGGATCTGAGCTCTGCTAGCGCCGCGGCGGCCAGCCAGGGCGTCATTCGTGAGGCGCAGGAGTATATTGGCAGTTTACAAGCACAAACCGGTGCCAGCATTAACAGTTTTAATAGTGCTGCACGCAATAGTGGCACGCAACAAGTGGCACAAAGCGAAGCCCGTAGCCGTATTACCGATCTGGATTTTGCCAAAGCAACCAGCCAGAAAGTGGCAGCAGACATCCTCAGCAATACCTCTGTCAGTGTCGCTATCCAGGCTCGTGTCCAACAACAACAGGCATTATCGCTGTTTGGCGGTTGAGCCTTTGCTCAGCAGATTATCACTCACGCTGTATTTTTGACACAAGCGTCAAAAATACAGCGTTTTTACTTGCAGCCTGATCCTAAGCCAGTACAATAAAACTAAACCAATAATAAGAAAGTGGCTATGGCATACCATCCAAGGGTTTATATTCTGGATCAACAGGCAGAGCGCGCCAGTCGTTTAGCTACGGTGCTCAGCTTTATTAACGAAGCACACCAACTGCTCAGTTACCCCGAATTATTAGCGTCACTGTCGGCAGAACAAGCCGCGGTGGTGATGCTTGGCCAGCAATCGGCCGAGCAACAAGCCGCCTTGTTAGCCCGTTTTCCGGCTACGGCGTTCTTGCTGATTGATGATCGCAACCCAGCCTTGCTGCAACAACCCAATGCGGTTGGTTTGCTCACTGAGCCTTTTTCTTATAACAGTTTGACGCAATTATTGCGTGATTGTCAGCAGTATCATCGCTTAATGCCCGGCCAGCGCCAGTTCGATAACAACTTAAAATTTGATGGTATGGTGGGGCAAACTGCCGCCATGCAGCAGGTGCGTTTTTTAATCCAGCAAGTGGCAAAAACCGATGCAAATGTGTTGGTTCTGGGTCAATCGGGGACCGGTAAAGAAGTGGTGGCACGCAATATTCATTTGTTATCCCACCGGGCTGCCGGACCCTTTGTGCCGATTAACTGTGGGGCTATTCCGGCTGAGCTGTTAGAAAGCGAATTATTCGGTCATGAAAAAGGTGCTTTTACCGGCGCTATCTCCACCCGCAAGGGCCGCTTTGAGCTGGCACAGGGTGGCACACTATTTTTAGACGAAATTGGCGATATGCCGCAGCCGATGCAAGTGAAACTGTTACGGGTGTTGCAAGAGCGGATTTTTGAGCGGGTTGGCGGCACGCAGCCGATAAAAGCGGATGTCAGGATTATTGCCGCTACGCATCGCGATTTGGAACAAATGATTAGTGAAGGCAGTTTTCGGGAAGACTTATTTTACCGCTTAAATGTGTTTCCGATTGAGACGCCGGCTTTGTCTGAGCGCGCTGATGATTTGCCACTGCTGATTGAAGAGTTATTAAAACGCCATCAGTCCGGTAAAGCGGGCAAACTACGTTTTACCGAACGCGCTATAGAAAGCCTTAAGTTACACCCCTGGCCCGGTAATGTGCGCGAACTGGCCAATTTGCTGGAGCGTATGCTGATCATGTACCCGGAGCAGGTGGTTGATGTGGCTGAGTTACCGCAAAAGTACCGCCATCTCGAGGTAGACAGTTATCAGCCGGTATACCCCGAAGCCTTGCAGGAGCGAGACTTAATTAATGCTCTCTTTGCCGGTGCTGATACCGAGCTTGAGTCAGAGGATGCGGCAACGGTCAATGTTGATGCCTTTTTTTCAGCTGATCTGACGGTATTGCAGCAATTGCCAAGTGAAGGCCTGGATTTAAAAGACTACTTAGCTGAGCTTGAAATCCAGTTTATATCTCAAGCCTTGGAGCGGCATGACTATGTAGTGGCGCGGGCCGCCGAAGTATTAGGTTTACGTCGCACCACTCTGGTTGAAAAAATGCGTAAGTACAACCTGACTAAAGACGAATAAGCCAACTGCTAGTTTTTTGACGCTTGTTCTCAAGCGTAAGTCACTGTTTAAAATGTATTTTCTATTGGCATACTCTCTGCATGTTCTCTGTTTAGTATTTAGCAGTGTCAACAGCGTGAGAGACCTATGCACAGCCTTAATTTATCTGCACGCCCGCCAGCTCCCAGTCAGTCCTTGTCTGCGTCTTTGGCCAGCTTATTTGACCATGGTTACAGCAACAATCAGGGGTTAGTGGCCGCGCAAGATCAGCGGTTACAGCATATTTTAAATGTATTGCCCTCAGGTGTAGTGTTACTGGATCAGCGCGGCCGCATCAGTGAAGCCAATTTACAAGCTTGCGCGATGCTGGGACAGCCGCTATTGGGTGAGTTGTGGTTGGATATTATTAACCGTTGTTTTCGGCCACGCTCAGATGATGGCCTTGAAGTATCACTGGCCGATGGCCGCCGGGTAAAGCTGGAGATCAGTGCACTGGCGCCGCAGCCAGGGCAGCTTATTGTTATGACAGATTTAACCGAAACACGGCAGCTGCAAACTCGGCTGGCCCATCTGCAGCGCTTATCGACTTTGGGAAAAATGATGGCCAGTTTGGCCCATCAAATACGCACGCCTTTGTCTTCTGCCATGCTTTATGCCGAAAATTTGGCTAATCCAAAACTGAAACCCGGGCAAAGCAGTCAGTTTCAGCAAAAACTGGTGGCCAGGCTGCAGGATTTAGCGCAGCAGGTGAATGATATGCTGCTTTTTGCCCGCAGTGGCACGGCGCAGGCAGTGACGCAATTTAGTCTGCTGCAATTATTTGATGCACTGCAGCAGCGTTGTGAAGTGTTATTACATCAGCATCAGGCGCAGCTCAAGTTAGCGAACGATTTACCAGAGGTTATGCTACTGGGTAATCTTAATAGCCTGGCTGATGCCTTGCTAAATTTAGTACACAACAGTGTACAGGCAAAACCGCAAGGTGCTGAAATTATCCTTAGTGTTAAGCAGCAGGGCAACCAGTTAACAGTGGTGTTCAGTGATAACGGCCCTGGCATAGCGCCTGAATACCAGCAGCAGATTTTTGAGCCGTTTTTCAGTCGGAAAGCGCAGGGATCAGGATTAGGGCTTGCCGTGGTGCAGGCCGTGATTAATACCCATCAGGGTAGTATTAGTTTTCAGCCTACAACAACAGGGGCCTGTTTTGTTATCCAGTTACCCTGTCAATTGGCTGGTGCTTCAGATAGCAACGAAGCAAAGTCTGATCTTAGCAATCAGGAGAGTGTCTATGTCAGTAACTAGCATTATGGTCGTAGAAGATGATGCCGGCCTGCGTGAAGCCATATCCGACACGCTTGGTATGGCTAACTATCAGGTCATCGCCGCTGACAGTGCCGAATCGGCGCTGTTATTACTAAAAAAACATAAAGTGCAGCTGCTGATAAGTGATGTGCAAATGGGCTCGGTCAGTGGTTTAGTATTACTAAAAACCTTAAGGGAGCAGCAGCCACAGTTACCGGTATTAATGATGACCGCTTATGCCACGGTAAAAGATGCGGTGGAGGCAATTCGGTTAGGGGCTGTGGATTATCTGGCCAAACCCTTTGCACCGGAAGTGTTACTCAATACCGTTAGTCGCTATATTCCTGAGCCGGTTATCAATAGTGTTGAGCCTGTGGTGGCGGCGCCCGGCAGTAAAGCACTGCTGGAGTTAAGCTGTAAAGTAGCACGCTCAGATGCCAGTGTAATGATTTTAGGGCCAAGCGGTTCAGGTAAAGAAGTGCTTGCCCGATATATTCATCAGCAATCAAGCCGGCAAAAAGGTCCCTTTGTGGCGATAAACTGTGCCGCTATACCCGAGAATATGCTGGAATCTACGTTATTTGGTTATGAAAAAGGCGCTTTTACCGGAGCCATAGCCGGCTGTCCGGGAAAGTTTGAGCAAGCGCAGCATGGCACCTTATTGCTGGATGAAATCACTGAAATGGATTTAAACCTGCAAGCTAAATTATTGCGGGTATTACAAGAGCGGGAAGTTGAGCGGCTGGGCAGTCAAAAAACCATTAAACTGGATGTGCGCGTGCTGGCGACCAGTAACCGTGATTTACAGCAAGCCGTTGCCAGTGGTGTCTTCCGTGAAGATTTGTATTACCGCTTAAATGTTTTTCCGTTGCGCTGGCCGGCGCTGAATGAACGGATAGAAGATGTGGTGCCTTTAGCCGAATATTTTATTCAGCGTTATGCTGCACAGCAGGGGCGGCCATTGCCTGTATTAACAGCTGATGCCAAAGCTTTACTGATGCAGCATCCATGGCCGGGTAATGTCCGCGAACTGGATAATGTGATACAGCGGGCTTTGATTATTCAGCCCGGCCAACAGCTGTGTGCCGCAGATATATTGATTGAAGCAAGTCACGCCAGTGTATTAAGCCAGTCTCAAGCCAAAGTTAATGCAGAGCCTGTTGTTACAGCTGATGATGCTGATCCCTATATGTCTGATAGCCCGGCTGATTTTAAATCTGAGCTGCACGAGCAAGAGCACAAGATTATTTTAGCGACACTCAAAGCCTGCGCTTATAAGCGTAAATTAGTAGCCGAAAAACTGGGTATAAGTGATCGTACTCTGCGCTATAAATTAGCCAGAATGCGCGAGTCTGGTATTGAGCTGCCCGCCTGAACGGTTGAACTAAGCTTAAACTTTTTTATGACGCCGCATTTAGCGGCGTTTTCTTTATATATTTCATGAACATATTTTTGGCACAACTCCTGCTTATGCTTAGGTAATACACCACACAGCAAAAAATTGACAGGTGATGCAATGAATATTAAAGGACAAGCGCTTTATGGCCAGATGCAGGCCATGGCCACACAAGCCAGAAGCCTTGGTCAGGAGCTGAAACCCCTACCGGCTATCAGCGGTATCAACAGCTCGCAGTCTGATTTTAGTCATTTATTAAAAGATGCGTTGGGCACGGTAAATAGTTTGCAAGCGCACAGTAGTGAGCTGAGAAATGCGGTTGAGCTGGGTAAACCCGGTGTGTCTTTAGCCCAGGCGATGATTGCCAGTCAAAAATCATCACTGGCCTTTGAGGCCACAGTGCAAGTACGCAATAAAGTGGTCGAAGCGTACAAAGAAATCATGGCTATGCCGGTTTAAGCTTTAGCTTAACGCCGTTACGGCACTTGTCAGAAGGTTAGAAACAGAGGTACATCGTGGCAGATACTACATCAACCGAACTGGCGCTGAGCAACACTGGCAGCGACTACAACAATGCAGATGCTCAGGAACAAAAGCCCGGGTTTATCGGCTCGCTTGGCGGTGGCGATATGATCCGTCAGATCACGCTGATTGTGGCGATGACCATCTGTTTAGCGATAGCCATTCTGATAATTTTTTGGATCCGTACCCCGGAAATGCGCCCACTGGGCACCTACGCCACTGCCGAGCTGATTCAAACCTTAGATCATCTTGATGTCCAAAAAATAAAATACCGTCTTGAAGGTAATGTCATCTATGTTCCGGAAAATGAGTTGCAAAACATCCGCTTAAGTCTGTCGCGTTCAGGTTTAAGTCAGGAGCCCTCAGCGGGTACTGAGTTTTTATTGCAGGATAGCGGTTTTGGCGTTAGTCAACGCCTGGAGATGGAACGTTTAAAGCATAGCCGCGAGCAGCAGTTAGCCCGCACTATTGAAGAATTACAAAGTATTGCCCGGGCCCGGGTATTGCTGGCCATCCCTAAAGAAAACGTGTTTGCCCGTCAGCAAGCGATGCCTTCAGCCACCGTAATGGTTACTGCCCGGGGTGGCCGCGTGATCCGAGATAGTGAAGTCGATGCTATCGTTGATTTGGTGGCGTCTGCTGTGCAGGGGCTTGAGCCTACCCGGGTAACGGTAACGGATCAGAATGGCCGTTTGTTGAACAGTGGCTCTCAGGATGGCAGTGCTGCCCGAAGTCGTCGTGAACACGAGTTACAACGCAGCCGTGAAGATGAGTACCGTCAAAAAGTAGACTCCATATTATTACCGGTTCTGGGATATGGTAATTACACTGCCCAGGTCGATTTGCTGATGGATTTTACCGCGACCGAGCAAACCCAGAAACGTTTTAATCCCGACTTACCGGCTATTCGCAGTGAAATGGTTATCGAAGAAAATAGTGTCGGTGGCGGTATGGGCGGCATTCCAGGCGCCTTATCAAATCAGCCTCCTATGCCTTCGGCTATACCTGAGCAAGCGACCGGCGCTGCTGCGCAGCAAGTTATCCCGGGACGTAACCATCGCGAATCTACCCGTAATTTTGAGCTGGATACCACTATCAGCCATACTTCACAGCAAAGTGGCGTCATTCGTCGCCTGAGTATTTCAGTGGCGGTTGATTATCGTCCTGGCGTGCCAACTGAAGATGGCAATGCCGTACCCCAACCAAGAACTCAGGCAGAAATTGCCAATATCAGGCGCTTGTTACAAGGTGGCGTAGGTTTTGATGCCACCCGTGGCGATGCCATTGAAGTGATTTCGGTACCCTTTGCCCGCGAAGAGCTGTTAGCCGAAGTGGTGCTGCCCTTTTACCAGCAAGACTGGTTTATGCCGCTGGTAAGAATTATTGGTGGTGTCCTGGTTATTCTTGCGCTGATATTCGGTTTAGTGAAACCTATGCTGAAGAAACTGATGCATCCGGAAGACACCAAAGACCGCTATGATGATGATGCTATGATTAGCGGCCTTGACTTAGGTGACGATACCATTGATATGTTAAAGTCGACCTTTGATGAAAATGCCGTGGGCTTTGCCCCGGATGGTACCCTGATGTTGCCTGACTTGCATGGTGATGAAGACTTATTGCGTGCTGTTCGGGCTCTGGTAGCGAATGAGCCTGAATTATCGTCCCTGGTAGTGAAAAACTGGTTGGCTGAAGATGAATAATATAGAGGGTAAACCGGCCTTTGATGTCGGCAAATTAGATGGCGTAGAAAAAGCTGCCATTCTGCTGCTAAGCTTATCGGAAGAAGATGCCGCACAAATTTTAAAGCATCTGGAACCGAAACAAGTGCAGAAAGTCGGTATGGCGATGGCGCAGATGACTGATTTAAATCAGGCTAAAATTTCTGCGGTACACCGTTTGTTTATCGAGCAGATCCAAAATTTCAGCACCATAGGCTTCCAAAGCGAAGAGTTTATTAAACGCGCCCTGACAGCAGCGCTGGGTGAAGAAAAAGCGGCCAATCTGATTGATCAAATTGTGCTGGGCGGCGGGGCTAAGGGGCTGGATTCATTGAAATGGATGGATTCGAAGCAGGTAGCCAATATTATTCGTAACGAACACCCGCAAATTCAGACCATTGTTTTATCTTATCTGGAGCCGGAGCAATCTGCGGAAATTTTATCCCAGTTCTCTGAAAAAGTGCGGCTTGATTTAACTATGCGTATTGCCAATCTGGAAGAAGTGCAACCTGCGGCCTTGCAAGAATTAAACGAAATTATGGAAAAACAATTTGCTGGCCAGGCTGGCACTCAAACCGCGAAGATGGGTGGTCTCAAAGCGGCTGCTGACATTCTGAACTATCTGGATACCAATCTGGAAGGTCAGTTAATGGACTCTATTCGTGAGCATGACGAAGAAATGGCGCAGCAAATTCAGGATCTGATGTTTGTGTTTGAAAACCTGATAGATGTGGATGATCGCGGTATTCAGGTGATCTTACGTGAAGTGCAGCAAGATGTGTTAATGAAAGCGCTAAAAGGCACTGATGAAAACCTGAAAGAGAAAATCTTTAAAAATATGTCGAAACGGGCTGCAGAATTACTGCAAGACGATCTGGAGGCCATGGGCCCCGTCCGGGTCAGTGAAGTGGAAACGGCACAAAAAGAAATCTTATCCACAGCACGGCGTTTATCTGATGCAGGTGAGATTATGCTTGGTGGCGGTGGCGGTGAAGACTTCCTGTAATAGCCCAACGAGGTAGCAATGAGCGCTGATGCGTTTAAACATAAACAACCCTTTTCACCAGATGCGGATACCCGGGAGCAGCTGCAACCCTGGCATACCCCAGATGTCACTGTGCCACCAGAGCAATTTCGCACTAATGCTCTTAACCTCACTGCGGCCAGCGCCAGGCACACCGATGTGGCAGTCGATGAAGCTATAGCGATAAAACCTTTAACAGCGGATGATATTGAGCAAATACGTCAGGCAGCCTTTGATGAAGGCATTACGCAAGGCAAAGAAGAAGGCTTTAGCCAGGGTTATCAGGAGGGGCGGGAGCAGGGACAGCAGGATGGTTTTAATCAGGGGCTGGCTGATGGCAGAAAGCAAGGCTTCATGGAAGGACAAGATGAACTGCAACAGCAATTGGCGGCATTAACGCAGCTACTGCACTCTTTACAACAGCCATTAGCCAGCCTGAACAGTGATGTAGAGCAGAGTCTGGTTGATTTAGCGCTGGTCATGGCCAAAGCGGTATTGGCGGTAGAGGTAAAAACCAACAGGGCCGTTATTTTGCAAGCGGTACAGCAAGCCACAGCCGCTTTACCCATGCAAACTGAGCATATGTTGATTAAGCTGCACCCGGCAGATTTAGCCGTTATTGAGCAGCATTTTACGCCACAGCAATTAAAGGAGCAGGGTTGGCAGCTACGCTCAGATCCTTTGCTGGAGCAAGGCGGCTGTCTGGTCGAGACCGACACCTCCAGAGTGGATCGCACTATCACACAACGGCTAACGGGTGCGCTGGAGTATTTTATCCAGCAGGAGCAACAGCCGCACACGATAAACACCCAATTAGCAGATAGACCTTCTGAAACAGCACAGGCGTCCGCTACCACAACCCATCAGACATCTGCAGAACAAGCCGGGGCGGATGATGACTGACAGTCAACAGCTGGTAAAGATGCTACAGCAGCAACAAGACTATATTCACAGCAGTGTTCCGGCAGTATCGGGTCGATTGGTGCGGGTAGTAGGGTTAACTCTTGAAGCTATAGGTTGCAGCGCTGCTGTTGGTCAGAGTTGTCAGGTAGAAGGGGCTCAGGGCCCCATATTGGCTGAAGTAGTTGGTTTTGCCAATGAACGGATTTTTTTAATGCCCCAAGATGACATCAGTGGTGTGATCCCTGGTGCCCGCGTCACCCCTTTATTGCAACACAAAGGTGTGCCATTAACCATGGCGCTGCTGGGCCGGGTAATAGATGGCGTGGGGAAACCGCTGGATGGCAAAGGCCCGATCAAGACCCAGTTGTACAGTAAGGGAAAGGGCAAACCCATTAATCCTTTACAGCGCCGGCCGATAAAGCAGCCGTTAGATGTTGGCGTAAGGGCAATTAACAGCATTATTACTATAGGTAAAGGCCAGCGTATGGGCTTGTTTGCCGGCAGTGGTGTCGGTAAAAGCGTGCTGTTAGGCATGATGACCCGGGGTACTGCTGCGGATGTGATCGTTGTCGGGTTAGTCGGCGAGCGGGGGCGCGAAGTAAAAGAATTTATAGATGAAATTTTGGGAGATGAAGGTAAAAAGCGTGCAGTTGTCATAGCGGCACCGGCCGATGTCTCTCCCCTTATGCGATTGAAAGGCTGTGAGACTGCGGTGCAGGTGGCGGAGTATTTCCGGGATCAGGGACTGGACGTGCTGCTGCTGATTGATTCTATTACCCGTTATGCCCAGGCTCAGCGGGAAATAGCCTTAGCAGTGGGTGAACCGCCAGCAACCAAAGGCTACCCGCCATCAGTATTTGCCAAATTACCGGCACTGGTAGAACGCGCCGGTAATGGTAGTGGCAGTCAGGGTTCAATCACTGCATTTTATACGGTGTTATCTGAAGGTGATGATTTACAAGACCCTATAGCCGATGCGGCGCGTGCTATCCTTGATGGCCACATTGTCTTATCACGAACTTTAGCCGATTCTGGTCATTTTCCGGCAGTAGATATTGAAAAATCAATCAGCCGTGTGATGCCCGCCATCACCAGTGATGAACACCAGCTAATGGCACGCTCAGTCAAACAGCTGTATGCCAGTTTCCAGCAAAGCAAAGATTTAATTAGTATCGGCGCTTATGTCCGCGGCAGCGATCCGCAATTGGATCAGGCGATAGCCCTGATGCCACGTATTAACCAATTTTTGCAACAAGGCATGAGCTCAGTGGTGCCTTACGATGATAGTTTACAGGCGCTGACACAGTTAGCGCCAGTCAGAAAAGGCCTCTAAATGAGTCAGCATAAATTACAACTGCTAATTAAAGTACAACGCGAGCGCGAAGACACCTTGCAGGGGCAGTTTGTTAAAGCACAGCAATACTTTATGCAGGCAGAGCAAAAATATCAGGGCCTGGCTAATTACCGTACTGAATATATTCAACAAAGCCAGCAACAAGGTGCCAACGGGTTGGGCGGTCGGCAGTATAACCAGTTTGTCAATTTTATTGCTAAGTTGGATCTGGCCTTAGTGCAGCAGGCGCGTTTAGTTCAGCAGTCTCGCCAGGTTGCAGAGCAACGTAAACAAAGCTGGTTAAAGATGCAAACTAAGCGCAAAGCAATGGAATTGCTGGTGCAGCGCGCGGATAACGCAACGCAGTTGCATATCGCAAAACAGCAACAAAAGCTGGCAGATGAATTTGCCAGTCAACAATTTTATCGCTCCCGCGCCAATCAACAATAACTTTGGCCTGATTTTAGCATGGTAACTCACACTTAGTGTGCAGCGGATACTAGTGCACAGGTTTTACCCATGACGGCATCAGCCGCAGCGGAGACAGCTATGACAGACGGTTTGCATTTTTCTTTTTTATTGACAGGCTCTGATGGCGCGGCGACACGGCCACAAACTCATCTTGAGGCTGTCGCGTCTGAAGTTGAATTTAGCCGGCTCTATGCAGAGCAACAAGGTAATGGTCAGGTTAAACTGCAACCGACTCAGGCCAGGCAAGAATTTGCCGCCACTGCAGTCAAAGATGCGAAGATGGTCACTGAACAGGCAGACCCTGTTAGCACGGCTGATTTGGCTGACCAGGCTTTGCTTCGGGCTCAGTCTGCTAAAGCAGAGACAGAAAAAAGTGAAGCGAAAGCGTCTACTCAGGATAAGACTAGTGCCAACCCACAGCTACTGCTCAGACTTGAAGCCGGACAGCTGTTGTCACAAGGTAATGAAGCCGATGCCGTTAAAGCAGAACACCAGCTGATGCAACCGGCGCAATTGTGGCTGGGATTGCTGGCCAATGCTACCGATCAACGTAATCAACTCGATGCGAAAGCGTTGCAAGCGCAGCTGAAGGTTTCTTTATTGTCAGAAGGCGGCCTGGAGCAACGGATAAGTCCTCCGGATTTAGATGAGAATGCGTTGTTGTCAGATTTGGCTCTTGTGGAAGCAGCAAACAACGAGCTTACTGAACTGCTTAAAAAGCCAGATACCAAAGCCGCTTCCGCTGAGTCTGCTACTGCTCAGCCAGCCCTAAAACCCGGTGGTATTGACAAGTCCGCAGTGCACGATCCAGCTGCCGAAATACAGTCGGCTGACATGAAAGCCATGTTTAAAAAATCTCAGCAACAACAGGTAAGCGTGCAGCAGTTGACCCGGCCAGATGATAAGCCATTTGATATTGAGCAGAATAACCTGTCCTCACCACTGGCAGCAAAGGGCGCTGCAGATACATCGCCGACCTTGGTAGATGCACTGGCAGACAACGCTTCTAAGCTAACTGAAACCAAAATGACCACAGCGGTTGAGCTGCAGCCAGGGTTAATTTCTGAGCATACCCCTGACTTGGGCAAAGCCTCTCTGGTGGTCAGTGCTGAGGCTAAGAACAGTAATCCGCTGATGTCGCCATCCTTGAACTCAGCTTCGGCTAAGGACGAAGTGTTAAGCACAATGGCACAGCCATCTTCGGCTACTGATACCACGTTAATCTCATCAACAAAAGCGGAAAATCCACAGGCGGCCACTATGTTGGCCAGTGAGCAGACTGAGATGGATCCTAAACCCAGCTCGGCAGAGCAGCCAGTAACATCATCGACAGATACTGTCAAAAATCAGTCACTGAATACTTTGGTAAACAGCAATGTGCCTTCGACGGTGACGGGTCCGCAAGAGGCGCCAGTTAAATCTTTGTCTGGTGTAAAGAGAGCGTCTGCTATGCAGTTGGGACGCTTCTCAGCACAGTCAGTCGGGCAAAATGAACGGCCAGCGTCGAAGAAGGCTACAGCAGAAAGTTTATCAGCCAAGACTAACTCTGGCACACTGGACATGGCCGCTTCACTCACTTTGGTTGGTAATGAGCGGGCGGTGACAGTAAATCGACTGGATGTCACCTTGCAGCCCTCTGCCTTTTTTCTTCCTGCCAGCAATAGCCCAGTTACTGATCTGGCTCAGGCTAGTGAGCGACTGCTGGGGAGTCCGGCACAGCAAGCTGCCAATCAGTTGCAGGCTAATCAGCTGCAAAGTACCGTGCAAAGTACTGTTAAGCAGCAATTAGCTCAGTTAAAGCAGGTTAACTTGTTGCATCAGGAAGCGGCCGGACAATTGCGTGAGCGGGTAAGTCTGATGATGCGTCAGCAAATTCAGGTGGCTGAAATCAGGTTAGATCCGGCCGAGTTGGGCCAAATGCAAATCCGGGTCAACATGCAGCAAGCTGAAGCGACAGTACAGTTTATTGTGCAACAACAACATGCAAAAGAATTGTTAGAGCAACAAATGCCACGTTTACGCGAGATGCTGCAACAACAGGGGATTACGCTGGGTGAGGGGCAGGTTCAGCAAGATCAGGGACGACAGGCTACGCAAAGTGGTCAACACCCAGAGCAGCAAATGGCAGAAGAGTCAGATGATAGTTTTGCCGGCGCACAGAGTGTGACTGTGCAACATAGCGACCGCATTGTGGATTATTATGCTTAAGCCTGAGCAACAGGGATTTTCGATTTACATTGCCAGACACAGATGAGCATAATACACCGGTGATTTTCAACTATTTTGTAAAAACGGGACAGCAGCATGGCAGCCGCAAAAGATTTAGAAATAGTCGATAACAGCAAAAAAAAGTGGCCTTTACTAGTCGGAATAGCGGCAGGGGTGTTATTGCTGTTGGTGGGAGCTTTTGTCATTTTTTATATGATGGGTTCGGAGGACACCAGCAATACTGAAGGCGCTGTTGCTTATAGCGAAGATGGTACGCCAGTGCGGCCGGCAGGCCCGGCGGGTGAAGCCCTTTATGTACAAATGCCCAGGCCTTTTGTGTTTAATGTGGTGGGTGCCAATCGTGACAGACTGGTACAAATCAGGGTGCAGCTATTAGTACGCGGGCCCAACAATGAAACTCTGGCGCAGCGTCATATCCCTTTAATTGAAGGGACCTTATTAAAAACCTTTAGCAGTGCTAATGCTGATGATTTGGTCACCACAATGGGCAAAGAGTCTCTTAAAAATAAAGCACTGAGTGATTTACAGGAAGCCATGATTGATGTGGTGGGTACGGTGGTGGTGGAAGAAGTGTTATTCACCGGTTTTGTTATGCAATAAGAGTGAGCAGCCGTGACCGATTTATTGTCGCAAGACGAAATTGATGCCCTGTTACATGGTGTTGATGACGTTGAAGAAGAAGAAATAGACGATAGCCCCGATCGAGCCGGGCGCTCGACGCTGGAATACGATTTTTCGTCGCAAGACCGTATTGTGCGTGGTCGCATGCCGACGCTGGAGATGGTTAACGAACGTTTTGCCAGGCATATGCGCATCAGTTTATTTAATATGATGCGTCGTACGGCTGAAGTATCGATCAACGGCGTGCAAATGATTAAATTTGGCGAATATGTGCATACCTTGTTTGTACCAACCAGTTTAAACATGGTGCGGTTCAGGCCGTTAAAAGGTACTGGTCTGATTACCATGGAAGCGCGGTTGGTATTTATTCTGGTCGATAACTTTTTTGGTGGCGATGGCCGTTACCATGCCAAAATTGAAGGGCGCGAGTTTACGCCGACGGAGCGGCGGATTATTCAGATGCTGCTGAAGTTAATCTTTGAAGATTATAAAGAAGCCTGGGCACCGGTGATGGATGTGTCTTTTGAATACCTGGATTCAGAAGTGAATCCGGCGATGGCAAATATCGTTAGTCCCACTGAAGTGGTGGTGATTAGTTCATTTCATATTGAACTGGATGGCGGCGGCGGAGATTTCCATGTGGCACTGCCTTATTCAATGCTGGAGCCCATACGTGAGTTGCTGGATGCCGGTGTGCAAAGCGATAAAGAAGATACCGATTTACGCTGGAGCAAGGCGCTGCGCGACGAAATAATGGATGTTAAGGTGGATTTGTCCACCAAGATGTTAGATGTTGATTTGAGCTTACGCCAGGTAATGGAGTTAAAAGCCGGCGATATTATTCCGGTAGAGATCCCAGAGCATATTACGGTATTAATTGAAGATTTACCGACATACCGGGCTAAACTGGGCCGCTCCAGAGACAGTGTGGCACTGAAAATTACTGAAAAAATTAAGCGGCCTGAATCCGTGAAATCAGAATTGCATGTGTTTACCAAAGGTGGACGCCGCCTGGATAGCGATGCTGACATTTCTGAACTTGAGGCCGATTTAAACTTAACTGAGCGGGGCAAAAGGTAACCACTATGGCAGACGATAAAGATACGATGGATGAATGGGCCGCCGCGATGGCGGAAGCTGAGGATGGTGCGCAAGCCGTCGATTTGGAAGAGTTACATGATGAAAAGTCTTCCATTACCAAGGATGAAAAACGCAAGCTCGATACCATTTTAGATATTCCGGTCACGATTTCGATGGAAGTTGGCCGCGCCAAAATCAGTATTCGTAATTTGTTGCAGCTTAATCAGGGCTCGGTAGTAGAACTTGAACGGGTAGCTGGTGAACCTCTGGATGTTCTGGTCAATGGAACCCTGATTGCTCATGGCGAAGTGGTGGTGGTTAATGATAAATTTGGTATTCGCCTGACCGATGTGATTAGTCAGATTGAACGGATTAAGAAGTTACGCTAATGCGCGAATCCTCTTTTTTAAGGTTGTTAACCACGTTAATGTGCCTGGCTGTGCTTTGCTGTTGCCCTGTTATGGCCAATACAGCGTCGCCGGATAAAGTGCCTGCAACTGCTGCTGAGCCAGCAGTTGAGGCCACTAAAGAAACTGAACAAGTAGCCACTGAATCGACAGTGAAAACTGCCGAGAGACGAAGTTTTACTGCGCCACCCTCTGAGCGTCCCGGTTCAGGCATGGCACTGAGTAAAATCGTCATTTCTCTGGCACTGGTGGTGACACTGGTGTTTGTGCTTGGCTGGTTATTCAAAAAATTGACATTGCGCTTGCCCGGCAGCCGGCAAATTAAAGTTATTTGCAGCCTGCCTCTTGGGGCGAAAGAACGCTTGTTAGTTATTGAAATGCAAGGCAAACAGCGGGTAATAGGTGTCACTGCACACAGTATCAATATGCTGTTTGAACTAGAAAATCCACTCCCTGAAGAAAAGTTGGCATCAGACTTTCATACACAGTTGCAGTCCTTACTTAAAAAGTAGCTGTTTCTATGTTCCGACTCTGTATTTTGTTGCTGCTGTTACTGGCCAGCCCGATGGCGCTGGCCGATAATGGCATGTTATCTGCTGTCACGGTAACAACCAATGCCGATGGCTCTCAGCAATATAGTGTGACCTTACAAGTGCTGGCGTTGATGACGGCGCTAAGCTTTATACCCGCTATCATTATTATGATGACCAGCTTTACCCGCATCATAGTGGTACTGGCTATACTGCGTCAGGCCATAGGTTTACAGCAAACCCCATCGAATCAGGTGTTAATAGGCATCACGCTGTTTTTAACTTTTTTTATTATGGCGCCGGTGCTTAATACCATCAATGATGAGGCGATTCAGCCTTATCTTGCCGAAGAGCTTAATGCGGTGCAGGCGTTGGAAGCGGCAATCGTGCCGTTAAAAGGCTTTATGCTGCACCAGACCCGGGTTAGGGATCTTGACACCTTTGCGCAAATTGCTGGTCTTGAGGTGGCGGTAGAGCCCCAGGATTACCCGATGACGGTGGTGATCCCGGCGTTTATTACCAGCGAACTGAAAACGGCTTTTCAGATTGGTTTTATGTTGTTTATTCCTTTTTTGATTATCGATTTGGTAGTGGCCAGCGTACTGATGGCGATGGGTATGATGATGCTCTCGCCGATGATTATTTCACTGCCCTTTAAACTCATGATGTTTGTGCTGGTGGATGGCTGGATCCTGGTGATGGGAACTCTTGCCACCAGCTACGGGGTGGGCACATGAGCCCCGAGGTCTTTGTCGATGTGCTGCGTGATGCACTGTTTATCGTCATTCTGCTGGTTAGTGCCATTATTTTGCCTTCGTTGTTCGTCGGCCTTATCGTTGCTATTTTTCAGGCCGCTACCTCAATTAACGAGCAAACACTGAGCTTTTTACCGCGGTTAATTGTCACTTTATTGGCACTAACCTTTGGTGGGCACTGGCTGGTCAGGGTTATTATGGATTATACCCATGATCTTTATTACAGCATTCCGTCGGTGGTCGGCTGATGGAGATCATGCTGGCCACTATCATGCAGGCGTTAGCAGACTACCTGCTGCCGATGTGTCGCATCAGTGGCATGTTAATGATTATGGCTGGCTTGGGCGCCCGTACCGTGCCGGTCAGAATCAAAATGGCCCTGGTGGCGGTGCTGACTTTATTAATTATGCCGGTGATCCCACCGGTGGCTAAGCCTGACTTGTTTTCTTTTGCCATGGTGTTAGAAGTGATGCTACAGGTGATGATAGGCTTTGCCATGGGCTTTATTTCGCTGATGTTTATTACCACCTTTGTATTAGCTGGCCAGTTGCTGGCGACGCAAACCGGCCTCGCATTTGCGTCTATGGCCGATCCAGCCAGTGGGGTTAGTGTGCCAGCCATCGGTCAGTTCTATCTGATTTTGGCTACCTTGTTATTTTTTGTGTTTAATGGCCATCTGATCATGATCCAAATGTTGGTATTTAGTTTTACCACCCTGCCTATTAATGGCCAATGGTGGGATGTCAGCAGTTATTGGACCATTATCGAATTTGGTGGCTGGATGTTTGCTACTGCGCTGGCTATAGCACTAGCACCTATTATTGCAATGCTGGTGATTAACTTGTCATTTGGCATTATGACCCGGGCCGCACCACAGCTGAATATTTTCTCAATTGGTTTTCCGGTGACCATGCTGGGTGGTTTGCTGATCTTGTGGCTGACACTGGATACCTTTTTGTTTCATTACGATAAGCAATGGCAGCATGCGATAGATTACAGCTGCCGGCTTATTGGCTGCTGACGGAGGTCTTTGATGGCAGAAGATACCGGTGCAGAAAAGACCGAACAGCCCACAGCGAAAAAACTGGAAGACTCGGCTAGAAAAGGCCAGATTGCCCGTTCTAAAGATTTGGGTACTGCTTTTGTTCTGATCAGCAGTGCCGCCGCTTTATTAATATTTGGCAAGATGCTGGCAACCTCGATGCTGACTGTTGGCCAGCGCTTGATGCAGCTTGATCAGAAAGACATGTTTGAAACCAACTCGATGTTTAATGCTATGGGCGAGTCTATCCGCATGGTGGCTCCCCCTTTGGCCGGTATTTTTGTGTTAATCCTGATTGCTGCGTTTGTCGGAAACTGTTTGCTCGGTGGTTTTAACTTCAGCTGGGAAGCTGCCGGCCCCAAGGCCAGTAAAATGGACCCATTACAGGGCTTAAAACGCATGTTTGGTTTACAGGCGCTGGTTGAACTGGGCAAAGGTATTTTAAAAGTTGCAGTAGTGGCTACCGTCGCTTATTTATTATTAAAACTGTTTTTTATGGATATTATGGCGCTGTCACTGATGAGTGAGCCGAATAATATCGAATCAGCATTATATATTTTAGCCTGGCTATTTTTAGGCTTATGTAGCAGCGTCTCGATCATTGCGCTGGTAGATGCGCCTTATCAAAAATGGAACCATACCCGGCAATTGAAGATGTCGTTACAGGAAGTGAAAGACGAGCACAAAAATAGTGAAGGTAGCCCGGAGATAAAAGCCCGCATTCGCCGCACTCAGATGCAGATGTCGATGAAACGAATGATGCAGGAAGTGCCAAAGGCCGATGTAATAGTCACTAACCCAACCCACTATGCGGTGGCACTAAAATATGATCAGGGAAAATTCCGTGCGCCAGTAGTGCTGGCCAAAGGGGTAGATGAAGTGGCGATGATCATTCGCCGTATTGGCAATGAGCATAAAATTCCGGTGTTAGAGTCTCCGGCGTTGGCCCGCTCAATTTATTACACCACCAAGATTGATCACCCAATCCCGGAGCAGCTGTTTGCTGCGGTTGCTCAGGTACTGGCCTATGTTTACCAGCTGAAAATGTACCAGCGTGGTAAAGGTAACCGGCCCAGAAACCTGTCTAAAAACCTGCCTATTCCTGATGAGATGCGCCACTAACCGGCTAACTGGAACAGTTATTGCAAAACCTATGTATCCGGGCGTTGCAGCGTCATCTTTTTGTCAGGTAAGCCATGCAGTTAGCACAGTATTTTACTAAGTTCGATAAATCCAAACTTCAGTTTTTAAAAGGAGTGGGTACTCCGCTGTTAATTCTGGCTGCGCTGGCAATGATAGTGCTACCGCTGCCGCCAATTCTGCTCGATACCTTGTTTTCATTCAATATTGCACTGGCGTTAGTGGTGTTATTGGTAACGGTATATACGCTGCGGCCACTGGATTTTGGGATCTTTCCAAGCGTATTGTTAGTGGCCACTATAATGCGGCTTGCGCTTAATGTGGCCAGTACCCGTGTGGTGTTGCTGGAAGGCCATAATGGCGGTGATGCGGCAGGCAAAGTGATTGAAGCCTTCGGCTCTGTGGTCATTGGCGGCAACTACGCTGTCGGTATAGTCGTGTTTTTAATTCTGATCATCATTAACTTTGTGGTGGTGACCAAAGGTGCAGGTCGTATCGCTGAAGTGACCGCCCGTTTTACGCTGGACGCGATGCCAGGCAAACAAATGGCGATTGACGCCGATTTAAACTCTGGCCTGATTACCCAGGAAGAAGCCCGGATCCGGCGCGATGAAGTGACCAGCGAAGCCGACTTTTATGGCTCGATGGACGGTGCCAGTAAGTTTGTCAAAGGCGATGCGATCGCCGGTATCGTTATTTTAGTGATTAACCTGTTGGGCGGCTTGTTTATAGGCATGATCCAACATGGTCTGAGCTTTGGTCAAGCTATGGAAATCTATACCTTACTGACCATTGGTGATGGCTTAGTGGCACAGATTCCGGCACTGCTGCTGTCTATCGGTACTGCTATTATTGTTACCCGACAAAATAAATCACAGGATTTAGGCCAGCAAATGGCGGCGCAACTGGGTGATAACACCCAGGTACTTTATATTGCCGCCGGTGTGTTGTTGCTCATGGGTATAGTGCCGGGTATGCCGCATTTTGCCTTTATTTCGTTAGGCTTGCTGATTGGGGGTACGGCGTATTATCTGCAGCGAAAAATCAGCCAACCTGTAACAGAGCTGGTGAAAGGCGGCCTGCGTGAGCCGCAGTTAACCGAGGCGCCGGTAGTAAAAGAAATTGGCTGGGACGATGTACAGGGCGTCGATATTATTGGTCTGGAAGTCGGCTACCGGTTAATACCTCTGGTAGATAAAGCCCAGGGCGGAGAGTTGTTGAACCGGATTAAAGGGGTGCGTAAGAAATTATCACAGGAATTGGGGTTTTTAATCCCGCCGGTGCACATCCGCGATAATCTGGATCTAGAACCCAACAGTTACCGCGTGGCCTTAATGGGCGTCACCAATGGTGAAAGCGAGCTCAGGCATGACAATGAGTTGGCGATTAATCCGGGGCAGGTATTTGGCACCTTAAAAGGCTTGGTCACTAAAGATCCGGCTTTTGGCCTTGATGCGGTGTGGATCACTAAAGATCAACGTGAGCATGCACAAACCCTGGGTTACACCGTAGTGGATGCGGCGACGGTAGTAGCGACGCATCTAAGTCAGATTTTAACCAATAATGCTGCCAGTTTGCTTGGGCATGAAGAAGTACAAAATCTGCTGGATATGCTGGCTAAACATTCACCCAAACTGGTTGAGGGGCTGGTGCCCGATTTGCTGCCGCTAACCACAGTGGTGAAAGTATTGCAAAACCTGCTGCATGAAGGTGTGCCGATTCGTGACATGCGTAGCATAGTGCAAACGCTAGTGGAATATGCGGTGAAAAGCCAGGATGTGGATGTGTTAACCGCCGCTTGCCGCATCGCACTGCGCCGTTTAATCGTGCAGGAAGTGGTGGGCTCTAAAGCAGAAATTCCGGTGATTACCTTCGCTCCCGAACTTGAACAAATGTTGCATCAATCAATGCAAGCGGCTGGTAATGATGGCGCTGGCATTGAACCGGGCTTAGCAGATCGCATCCAGCAATCTTTACAAGAAGCCCATCAAAACCAGGAATTAAGTGGTGACAGTGCAGTATTGCTCACTTCAGGGATTCTACGCTCAGTTATGGCACGATTTGTGAAGTACACCATACCAGGATTACGGGTGTTATCTTATCAGGAGATCCCGGATGATAAACAAATTCGCATTATCAGCGTCATTGGTCAGTCTAACTAGGAGTTAACTCATGAAAATCAAACGCTTTGTCGCTAAAGATATGCGCAGCGCCCTGAGTGAAGTAAAAGAGTTTCTGGGGCCGGACGCCATTATTTTGTCAAATAAAAAAGTGCCGGAAGGGGTAGAGATTGTGGCAGCGATTGACCCGGAAAGTCAGGCGCCAATGGCGTCGAGACCCGCTGCTGTCGCTAAGGCAGCGCCAGCCAGGGTAGAGACGCATGGGCAAATACGACCAGAGCTTCGCGAAGCACCGCGGTCATCGCTGCGCGCTGAGCGGCAATCAGCAACGGTTCAGGACAGTGAAAATGCCCCGGCAGACTCATTGCGCGAGCTGTTGGCCCGGCAAATGATTAAACAACAAGGCCGCGAAAACACTGGTATTCAACCTCAGCCAATGGTGCAAGTCACAGCGCAAGTAAAACCCGCTGCCGCTTTTGAGCGTCAATCTTCTGGCGTAGCGCCGGAGCAGCTAATACAGCTGAGTAAACAGCAACAGCAACAATCGGAACTGATGCAGCAACAGTTTAATCAGATGCGCGACGAAATGTTGTCGATGCGACAATTATTAACGCATCAGGTATCGGGCTTGATGTGGCAAGACTTAGCGCGGCGTGAACCGATCCGTGCGCTGGTTATTGAGCACTTACAGCAATTAGGGTTATCAGCACAGGTCTCTGATCAATTGGCGTGTTTTTTACCGGATGATATTAATGCTTCGGACGCCTGGGAAACGGCACTGGAGTTATTAAGCGGTCAAATCACCACCAGTAATGATGATATTTTACGTCGCGGTGGCGTTGTCGCGCTGGTCGGTCCTACGGGTGTTGGTAAAACTACCACAGTAGCAAAATTAGCCGCTAATTTTGCTAAACGCCATGGCGCTGATCAAGTGGCGTTAATTACCACCGACAGTTATCGGATTGGCGCTTTTGAGCAATTGGCTACTTTTGGCCGTATTATCGGCTGTCCGGTGAAGCAGGCCAAAGATGCTGATGAGCTGACCTTGTTATTGAATCAGTTGCAACAACGCAAGCTGGTATTGATTGACACCGCAGGTATGAGCCAACGCGATGTTCGTTTGACTGAAAAACTTGCCTCCTTAATGCATAATTCACGTGTCAAAATAAAAAGTTATCTGGTATTGTCTGCTACAGCACAAGCGCGTGTGATGCAAGAGACCGTCAGCCATTTTAAACGTATTCCGCTGGCAGGTTGTATTTTCACTAAACTTGATGAATGCTTAAGCTTGGGAGAAGCGATCAATGTCGCTATCCAAAACGCCTTAGCTGTCAGTTATCTGACCAACGGCCAGCGGGTACCGGAAGATATCGCTATTGCTAATGCCGCTGAACTGGTACAACAGGCAGAAACTTTGCGCTTATCCCAAAGCAGTAACGGACATCAGTGGTATACTGATCAGGAGTCCGGAGTAGAAGCAGCCTATGCATAGAATTGACCAGAATGATGATCAAGCCCATGGCCTGAGAACGATGAACAAGCAGATGGTAAAAGTAATTTCAATCACAGGTGGAAAGGGTGGCGTGGGTAAAACCAATGTCACATTAAATCTGGCTATGGCGTTAGCCCAACTGGGCAAACGGGTGATGGTACTGGACGCAGATTTAGGCCTGGCAAACTGTGATGTGATGCTGGGGCTTAGAGTCGATAAAAATTTATCCCATGTGTTATCAGGCGAAGCTAGCCTTGACGACATTCTTATTGATGGTCCCTTCGGTATTAAAATTATTCCAGCAACCTCTGGCTCACAAAATATGACTGAATTAGCGCCGGCAGAGCATGCTGGCCTGATACGTGCGTTCAGTGAATTAACCACTCCCCTCGATATCCTGCTGGTGGATACCGCTGCGGGTATATCTGATATGGTGCTGAGTTTTTCCCGTGCCTCGCAAGATGTAGTGGTAGTGGTGTGTGATGAACCATCTTCTATCACCGATGCTTATGCGTTGATGAAAATACTCAGTCGCGATCATGGTGTGGAAAAATTTAAAATCGTGGCCAACATGGTACGTTCGTTAAATGAAGGTCAGGAACTCTTTGCTAAACTTACCCGGGTAACAGATAGATTTTTAGATGTCAGCCTGGAGTTAGTGGCTACGGTGCCGCATGATGAGAATGTTCGCAAAGCGGCCCGAAAACAGAAAGCCTTTATTGAAGCTTATCCGAAAACACCGGCCAGTATGGCGCTCAAAGGCTTAGCCCTTAAAGCCATAAAATGGCCTTTACCGGTCAGTGCATCAGGGCATCTGGAATTTTTTCTGGAGCAGTTGGTACAAAGCCGAGTTGATCAGGGGGTACTGTGAACAGTAAACTGGCTGCATATGGTGCCATCGACCAGATGCAACAGCTGGTTGAACGCCACGCTCCTTTAGTAAAACGCATTGCCTATCATTTGATGGCAAGGCTGCCGGCAAGTGTGCAGGTAGATGATTTGATTCAATCAGGTATGATTGGCCTGATGGAGGCAGCAAAAAACTTTGATGGTAGCAAGGGCGCCAGTTTTGAAACCTTTGCCGGTATCCGAATTCGTGGTGCTATGCTTGATGAAATGCGCCGTGGCGACTGGACACCACGTTCGGTTCATCGCAATGCCCGCTTGATTGCGGACACTATTGCTGAACTTGAAGCCCTACTTGGCCGAGATGTAAAAGACATTGAAGTTGCTGAAAAACTTGATATATCCATCGATGAGTACCATCATATGCTTAACGATGTCAGTTCCGGTCGAATTATTGGCATTGATGATTTAGGTGTATCTGAAGATGTGATAAGTACTATAGTGGATCGCGAGTCGGATGAACTCTATGATAATCAGGCCAGCGATGCCTTTAATAGCGCGTTGGCGAAAACCATTAGTAGCCTGCCAGAACGTGAAGCGTTAGTATTATCTCTATATTATAATGAAGAACTAAATTTAAAAGAAATTGGGGCAGTGCTGGATGTTAGCGAGTCCCGGGTCAGTCAGATACATAGTCAGGCACTGGTGCGGGTAAAAGCCCGGATGCAGGCTTGGTTATAACAGGGTTTGAGATAACCGTATTTTTATCTCGTCGGAGGGGATTTTGGATAAAAACATGAAAATTCTGGTGGTAGATGACTTTTCTACTATGAGACGCATCATTAAGAACCTGTTACGCGATCTGGGCTTTACCAATGTCTCAGAAGCCGACGATGGCAGTACCGCCTTACCTATGTTGCAAAATGGCGATTTTGATTTTGTCGTGACCGACTGGAACATGCCGGGTATGCAGGGAATCGATTTGCTCAGGGCCATTCGTGCTGATGCCAAGCTAAAGCATATCCCAGTTTTGATGGTTACAGCTGAAGCGAAAAAAGAGCAGATCATCGCAGCTGCACAAGCCGGTGTAAATGGCTATATTGTTAAACCTTTCACTGCCGCCACCTTGCAAGAGAAGTTAGCAAAAGTGTTTGAACGTATAGGTTAAGCCGTAACTGACAAAGGAGTTAACCATGTCTGACATTACGGCCCCTGTGATAACACTGGACCAGGCAAAAGAGTTGGTGCAGTTGCTGGAAATGGGTGAGCAGGATATTGCGAACCAACTGGTGCAACAACTGATTGTTCCTGGTTCTTCTGAGCTGTTTGCTGAAGTAGGCAAACTGACCCGGCAATTGCACGATTCACTGAAGAATTTTCAGGTTGACCCCGCGTTAAATAATCTTTTGGAAGAAGACATTCCTGATGCCAAAAAACGTCTGAATCATGTCATTGATATGACAGAGCAGGCGGCTAATCGCACTATGGATGCGGTCGAATCCTGTCTCCCTATTGCTGATCAGCTGACGCAGCAATTGCAAAAGTTGCAGCCTGAGTGGCAACGACTAATGCAGCGGCAATTAAGCCTGCCAGATTTTAAACAGCTCTGTCATGGTATGGATGGCTTTTTGCAGCAAGCCAGCCTTGATTCTGCAACGCTCAATGCGTTGTTGACGGATGTATTGATGGCGCAAGATTATCAGGATTTAACTGGGCAAATTTTGCGCCGGGTCATTGAATTAGTGCGCGAAGTGGAAGAAAGCCTGATTGGCTTACTCACTGCTTTTGGTCAGTCGAATCTGACGCAGGAAGTAAAAGCCCGGCCAGCGAAAGCCAAGACTAAAGCTGCGCATGAGGCTGAAGGCCCTATAATTGATGCTGCTGAACGGGACGATGTTGTATCAGGTCAGGATGATGTAGACGATTTACTGTCCAGTTTAGGTTTTTAACAGAGGTAGCCGCGCATGAGCTTTGATATGGATGAGGACATTTTACAGGACTTTCTGGTCGAAGCCGGTGAGATACTCGAGTTGTTACAAGAGCAACTGGTAGAACTGGAAAACAATCCTGATGATGCCAACCTGCTAAATGCTATTTTCCGTGGTTTTCACACCGTTAAAGGTGGCGCAGGCTTTTTATCATTAGCCGAACTGGTTGATGCCTGCCACGGTGCAGAAAATGTGTTTGATATTTTACGAACCGGCAAAAGACGGGTGACACCAGAGTTAATGGATGTCATTTTACAATCGCTCGATGCGGTTAATGCCATGTTTGTCGAAGTGCAGAATCGCCAGCCGCTTACACCCGCTGCACCAGAGTTATTGGCCGCTTTACACCATTACAGTGAGCCGGATACCGGTGCTGCCCCACCAGGAGCCTCAGCGGCTCCTGCCCCTGTTGTTGCTGCACCGGCCACCGTAGCTCCGGTTTCTGCGCCTCCTGCTGCTACTACTGTAGACAGTAGCGGTGGCGTTGACGATATCACTGAAGATGAATTTGAGCGGATGCTTGATGAGCTACATGGCAAAGGCGCCGCGCCGCAAGTCACTCCAAGTCAGGTGGCTACTGTCGCTATTACCCCTGGCAGTGGTGATGATATTTCAGATGACGAGTTTGAAGCCATTCTTGACCAGTTGCATGGCAAAGGTAGTTTTATACCAGATAAAGCGGCTCAGGCTGCGACGCCTGCTGCTTCGCCTCCACCTGCAGCCGCTGCGCCGTCTTCACCAGCCAAAGCTGATACGTCAAATAACGATATTAGTGATGATGAATTTGAAGCGTTATTAGATCAACTGCATGGAAAGGGGAAAGCACCCGTTGCGGCGGTGGAGACTCCGGTTGCTCATACTGAACCAGAGGCGCCAGTGGTGACGGCTGCTGTCACGCCGGCGGCCACCAGTGCGCCAGCCGCTGTTGCAGCTCCAGTTGCTCAAGCCAAAGCCAGTGAGCCCCCTCCGGCTGCTGAAACAACTGTTCGGGTTGATACAAAACGGCTGGATCAGATCATGAACATGGTCGGTGAGTTAGTTTTAGTGCGAAACCGTTTGGTGAGCTTATCTACTTCTACCCAAAATGAAGAAATGAGCAAGGCCATTGCCAACCTCGATGTGGTTACTGCAGACATTCAGGGTGCTGTGATGAAAACCCGCATGCAACCCATTAAAAAAGTATTTGGCCGCTTCCCAAGGGTTGTCCGTGATTTAGCACGTGCACTGAAAAAAGACATCAACCTGGTGTTAGAAGGTGAAGAAACCGATTTAGATAAGAACCTGGTGGAAGCACTGGCCGATCCTTTGGTGCATTTGGTGCGTAACTCGGTGGACCATGGTATTGAAATGCCTGACGTTCGCCAAAAAGCCGGTAAAGCCCGTACCGGTTTGGTCAAATTGGCTGCCACGCAAGCTGGCGATCATATCTTGCTAACTATTCAGGATGACGGCGCCGGTATGGATCCGGAGAAACTAAAAGGCATCGCGATTAAGCGCGGTATTCTGGATGTCGATGCTGCAGCCAGAATGTCAGATACTGAAGCTTTTAATCTGATTTTTGCACCCGGTTTTTCCACCAAAGAGCAAATTTCTGATATTTCCGGCCGGGGCGTCGGCATGGATGTGGTTAAAACCAAGATTAATCAGTTAAATGGCTCAGTGCATATTCACTCTCGCCTTGGCGAGGGCACCTTACTTGAAATTAAAGTGCCATTGACTCTGGCTATCTTACCAACCCTGATGGTGATGGTAGGCAAGCAAACCTTTGCTTTACCGCTGGCGGGCGTTAACGAGATTTTCCATCTGGATTTAGCTAAAACCAATATTGTGGATGGTCAGCTGACCGTAGTGGTTCGCAACAAAGCTATTCCCTTGTTTTACCTCGAGCATTGGCTGGTTAAAGGCTCTAACAAACAACTGCGTCGTGAGCAGGGCCATGCGGTGATAGTGCAAATTGGTACTCAGCAAGTCGGCTTTGTAGTGGATTCGTTAATTGGTCAGGAAGAAGTGGTTATAAAACCATTGGATGCCATGTTGCAAGGCACACCAGGTATGGCGGG
>NZ_DAINOE010000028.1:27235-41791 GCF_036735525.1 Arsukibacterium sp.
ATTACTTCTGATGGTGGTATCGCTTTGATTCTGGATGTCCCTAATTTGTTGAAGCACTATGCTAAAAAATCTAAGATAAAATTTGATCGTTTATCGAAACTGAATGCATAAGAGAGCGTGGCATGTCGTTTAGGGTGCTGGTAGTTGATGATTCAAGCTTTTTTCGCCGGCGCCTAACGGAAATTTTGGCTGCCGATAGTGAGCTTGAAGTGATTGGCACCGCTAATAATGGTCGGGAAGCGGTAGAGCAAGCCCTGGCCTTGCGCCCGGATGTGATTACCATGGATATTGAAATGCCAGTGTTAGATGGCATTTCTGCCGTGCGTGAGATTTTAGCACAGCAACGTATTCCGATTTTGATGTTCTCATCCTTGACACATGAAGGGGCTAAGGCAACTTTTGATGCTCTAGAAGCCGGTGCAGTCGATTTTTTACCGAAAAAATTTGAAGATATTGCCCGGGATAAACAAGAAGCCGGTGCCTTATTGCGCGAGCGGGTTAAAGCTGTCGCCAAAAAACGGCCTTTAGGGCGCAGTACATTTAGCCATAGCCTCAGACCTCAGACTCCCAGCACGAGCAGGCTTGTTTCAGACATGAATCAGGACCGGCCGGCGCTTAGTCGTAGTCAGTTTGAGCGACCAAAACTATCAGAGCGGGTGAGTAGTGAACGTCCTCGCACCAGCTTTAGTGCCAGTGGTAAAGAGTACAAATTAGTAGCTATTGGCACCTCTACCGGTGGGCCGGTAGCCTTGCAGCGTATTATTACTGCTTTGCCAGCAGACTTCCCACTTCCCATTGTACTTATACAACATATGCCTGCTGCTTTTACCGGCGCCTTTGCCCAGCGTTTAAATACCTTATCAAAAATTGAGGTTAAAGAGGCACAGGATAATGACAGTTTACGTCCGGGCGTAGCCTATTTAGCCCCGGGTGGTAAGCAAATGCTCATTGAAGGTAATGAGAACGCTGCGCGCCTACGGATAAAAGACGATGATTCACCGCGTATTACGTTCAAGCCTAGTGTGGATATTACTTTTGCTACTGCAGCAAAGGTGTATCGGGATAAAGTGCTGGCAGTAGTGTTGACTGGTATGGGGTCAGATGGTCGTGAAGGTGCTCGTTTATTAAAGCAGCTGGGTGCCAGTATCTGGGCGCAGGATGAAGCCAGCTGTGTAGTATATGGAATGCCTCAGGCTATTGCTGCCGCAGGTCTTATGGATGTCGAAGTGAGCTTGAACGACGTAGCGGGTCGCATACTGACGGAACTTAAACATGGATAAACTTGCTATTAGTGGTTTTGTACTGGCGTTATTTGCCGTGGCAGGTGGTTTTATGCTCGAGGGTGGCGGCTTGTCTACCTTGTTGCATTTACCTGCTTTTATTATTGTGGTTGGCGGCACCCTTGGGGCGGTTATGCTGCAAACGCCTTTCAGTCAGTTTAAGCTGGGTTTGCAAATGCTACCCTGGGTGGTGCGCCCGGCAGATTTACCCATGCAGCAGACGGTGGGGCGTATTGTCGACTGGGGCAATGCTGCCCGTACCAACGGCTTTTTGTCATTGGAGTCTGCGGCGTTAGAAGAGACTGACCCTTTTTTACATCGTGGTTTGAATTTACTGGTTGACGGCGTGGAATCCAAGGTGTTGCAGGATACATTGGATGCTGAATTGACATTAGAGCGGGAGCGTTGGCTCAGAGGTGCCCGGATTTTTGATGCGATGGGCGGCTACAGTCCGACCATAGGTATAGTGGGGGCGGTATTAGGGCTTATTCAGGCAATGTCGAATATCTCGGATCCGGATTTACTGGGTCTGGGGATTGCGACTGCCTTTGTAGCAACAATTTATGGTGTAGGTTTTGCAAACCTGGTATTTATTCCTGTTGGCAACAAATTAAAAAGTATAGTGCATCAACGTACCTTATATCATGAGTTAATTGTTGAGGGACTGGTGTCTATCTCAATGGGTGAAAACCCGCGTAACATAGAGCGTAAGTTAGCCGCTTACCGGTTGAGTTAACCCATGTATAGGCATAAGCAACAGCATCAGCATGTCGAACGCGAAGATTTAGATCGCTGGCTGGTGTCTTATGCCGATTATATGACGTTGATGTTCGCGCTTTTTGTCGTCTTGTATGCGTTATCAATGCTTAAAGATGAAGAATACAGTGTACTTAGTGATACGTTAACGCAATTATTTGAAAAACCGGATAAAAGTGGTACTGGCGTCGCTGGCAGTAGTGTATTAACGCAAACGACACCGCAAAGTGATTTTAGCCAGTATGGTAGCTCGTTAGCAGAGGCTCAGGGGCCGGAGCTGGTGGCAGATGCCAGCACCTTGTCTGATGTTCGTCAACAACATGTAGGAAGCCCTCTGGTGTCGGTTGAGCAAGAGCTACAACTGGCACTGGCCAATTTAATTGAGCAGGGTGTGGCTAATTTACAGCAGGATGAAAACTGGCTGATTATTGAGTTAAGCAGCGGTTTGTTATTTGCCAGCGGCAGCGCAACGCCGACGAATACTGCCCGTACTGTGCTGGCTGAAATTACCCGGATTATTAATCCTATCAATAACTTTCTGCGCATTCGAGGCTATACTGATAATGTGCCTATCAGTAATGAATTGTTTGCTTCAAACTGGGAGCTGTCGGTGGCCAGAGCCACTGCAGTGGTGCGGCAGCTAGAAGCGCTGGATACGCCATCACACCGCATGATAATTGAGGGCTATGGTGAATTTTATCCGGCCGAGCCGAACGACACTCCGGCCGGGCGAGCGGCTAATCGTAAAGTGGTGATAGCCATTTCGCGTTTTGGATATCAACCGGGAGATGCTGCGCCGGGTGCTGATAGCGATGCTGACAGTGCTGAAGCGCAGCGACAGTTACAACAACTTACCCAGGATGACGGCAGTATCAGGGTCATCAGCTTGCCAGGCGGTGGAATTCGTATTACTACCCGGCAAGATAATCCGGATGCCGAACCTGAACAACAGGATTTATAACGTGGTCATTTGGACAGTGGCAAATCAGAAAGGTGGTGTAGGCAAAACCACTACCACAGTGACACTCGGCGGGCTGCTTGCGCAGCGTGGTTTTAGAGTGTTGCTGGTAGATACCGATCCTCATGCGTCCTTAACTTACTATTTTGGTATTGATGCCGAAGAGCTGGAAATTAGCGTGTATGATATTTTTATCCGGGGCAAAAATATCACACAGGAAGAAATTCTGCAGTCGTTGTGTCCAAGTGGGGTCAGTAATCTGGATATTTTGCCTTCCTCAATGGCTTTAGCCACTCTGGATCGCTCTCTGGGTAGTAAGGGTGGTATGGGTTTAATTCTGAAAAAGGCCCTGCAGAAAGTTGGTAAAGAATATGATTACGTGATCATAGATTGTCCGCCGGTCATGGGTGTACTAATGGTCAATGCGATTGCCGCCTGTGATCGGTTGCTTATTCCTGTACAAACTGAGTTTTTGGCGTTAAAAGGGCTGGAGCGGATGATAGCGACAATGACCCTTATGCGTAGCTCTCAGCAAAAAGACTATGCTTTTACCATTATTCCGACTATGTACGATAAGCGCACCCGTGCTTCGTTGGAAGCCTACAAAGAGCTAAAAGCCAAATACCAGGACAGGGTCTGGTCAGCGGTAGTGCCGGTGGATACTAAATTTAGAGATGCCAGTCTGGCCCAGACACCCCCCAATACTTTTGCCGCAAACTCCCGTGGCGTGTTTGCCTATAATACTTTGCTAACCTATTTACTTCAGTTAGCGCCGGAGTCATAAGATGAGCAATCTGATTGCCAGTCAAAAAGTGATGCAACAGTATTTAAGTGCTTTGCTCACTGATGATCATGCTTCAGAAAGCACTTTGCTGGAAGATGCGCAAAAAGCGCAGTTAAATCGATTACTTGCAAAGGCGAGTCCGCAAGTTGCGGCTCCCGTTGTTACTAAACCTGCTCCGGTATTAACGCCGACACAACCAGTAGCAAAAGTTAATCCTGTTATTCCGCAAGTTTCTGTTGCACCTGAGCAAGCATTGAGTCAGCTTAAAACCAAAGCGGCACAGTTGGCGAATGAGCAGCGGGTGCACGAGCGTAATATTCCGATAGCACAGCGCTTAGATGTGCAGCCAACGCCTTCGCCAGCGGTGTTAGCGAATAAAGAATATCGGCAGGGTCGGTTTCAGGCGCTATTTTTTGATGTGGCCGGGCTAAAAGTCGCTGTGCCGCTAAAAGAGTTGGGTGGTATTCATGAGCTGGGTGAAGTTAACAGCTTATTTGGTAAGCCCGACTGGTTTAAAGGTGTGATGCTTCATCGGCAACAAAAAATTAATGTGGTCGATACCGCGCGCTGGGTAATGCCAGAAAAATACGATGAACAATTGCAGCGAAGTCTGAACTATCAGTATGTTATTATGCTGGGTAGCAGTAATTGGGGCCTGTGCTGTGAACAGCTGATTGATACCATCACGCTGGAGCAGGATGATGTGAAATGGCGCACAGCCGAGGCCAAGCGGCCCTGGATGGCTGGTTTAATTAAGAAACATATGTGTGTACTGGTTGATGTGGATGCTATGCTTGAGTTATTGAGTCGTGGTCAAAATATTCATGCCTGAACAGGCAACGTAATCGACAGGAGTGCTAGATGAGTAATAATGCTTCGCAAGCAGCAAAAAAAGCTAATGCAGCTGATCAGGTATTGCAGTGGGTGACTTTTAGATTACAGGAAGAAACCTATGGTATTAATGTGATGCAGGTGCAGGAAGTGTTGCGCTATACCGAAATTGCCCCGGTTCCAGGGGCACCTGATTACGTATTGGGTATTATCAATCTGCGTGGAAACGTAGTAACCGTTATCGACACGCGTGCTCGTTTTGGGCTTGCGTCAGCGGAAGTGACGGACAACACCCGCATCGTGATTATTGAAGCTGAAAAGCAGGTAATTGGCATTTTAGTTGATAGTGTGGCTGAAGTGGTGTACCTGAAACAGTCAGAAATTGATACCGCACCAAATGTTGGCACTGATGAAAGTGCCCGCTTTATCCAGGGTGTGTCTAACCGCGAAGGTGAGTTATTGATTCTGGTTGATTTAAACAAATTACTGAATGACGAAGAGTGGGACGAAATCAGTAGTTTGTAACTGGAGACGGCTATGCTGACAGTGATCATGATTCAAAGCGCCGTCTTACTGTTATTCGCAGTACTGCTGGTGTTGTGGTTGCTTAAAAAGCTATCACAAAGCCAAGAGCAATGGACTGTATTGAGTCGCCAGCTGGCGAGCAGCCAGCAGCAGAGTGCACTGGCGCAGAGTGAAACCGAAGAGTTTCGCTCAGGTATTATTGGTGTCGGCCAGCGGGTACTTACGCTTGAAGCCCGCTTAAAGCAATTGCAACAAGAAATGCAGGAATTACAGCAGCAACAGCAAGTTATCGCATTGAGTGATCCAGAAAGCAAAATGTATAGCCGTGCAATGAAGATGGTGCAGCTGGGGGCCGGTTTAGACGAAATTATGCAGGAATGTGAGCTGCCAAGGGCTGAAGCCGAATTGTTACTTAGCTTACACCAGCAAAGGCAGTAAAGCGGGCTGGCAGGGGCTGTTAGCTTTTTAAGTCAATCCGTTGATGAATATTGTGCCAGTCGTCTGGAAATTTACCTTGTAATACATAGGAGAACGCAATTAGTTCGGCAATAATCAAATACACTTCTTTTGGGATCTTATCACCCAACTCCAGCTGACTGAGCAGTTTATTCAATTCATCGTCCTGATGAATTAAAATACCGTGTTCTTTTGCTATCGCAATAATCTCATCTGCCAAGTCACCATGTCCTTTGGCGATGATAGTGGGGGCCTGTTTACCATCATACTTGATAGCTGTCGCAGATTTTGGCGGTGAAGAGTCAGTCATTATTTATGCATCCTGTACATACCTTTTACACCTTAAGTTGAACAAGACTGGTGCGTCTTGGCAATAAGCTTTCAGGGATCTTACCCAGCTGACATGCGGCCTCAGTAACGATTAGGCCTTGAGCCGTGCAGCGCTCAGTTAACAGAGGTAAAAATTTATTGGCCAGCTGCAGAGTGGCTGCTTGCTCGGTATAAAATTGCAAGCTTAGTTGCTGACCACTTAGCCTGGCTTTGGCTAGCAGAGGACCAAAGCTGCCAAGGTCAAATTTCATCGTCAACTGCCAAACCGGTGCGGCCTCTTCATCATTCTCAGTTGGGTTATCGCGCTCTTCCAGTAAGATCTGACTAATTTGACTTTGCCCTTGATGCTGTAAAGCTAATGGAATTAACCATTGCTGCATCGGACCTTGTTGTTCAACATTGACCAGCTGTGCCTGCTGCAACACACTACTGTGGCTGGCTAACTGTCTTAACAATAATGCATTTTGCGCCGGATCCAGGAGCGTCAGTTGTTGAGTCAGCCGTTGTGCCAAGGTCGAGCCGGTTGCGGCTGGCGCAGCGCGATGTAATTGCCCCAGTAACAGTTGTATTGCTACTGCCAAAGCACCGGCTGCAGTTTGACTGTTAGGTTGCGCCTGTAAGGGTTGAAAATGGATACTGGCTTGCAGTTGCGGTAGCAATTCTGCCAGCGCTAAAACCTTATTTCCCCCGGGCTGAACACTACGAAGCAGGTTGAAAATCTGGTTTATAGCATTAGGAAGTTCCGGGGCCTGACTTAAAGACGCGGGACGTTCTGTTATCAGTGGTAATAATTGTCGCCAGGCTTGTTCAGCCCGGTAATGAATAGGCTCAGCTGACATAGATAGCCGACTGTCTGCCTGAGCCGGCATCTGCAGTTGCAATGGCCGGTTAAAGGCACTTTGTGCTAATTGTAATTGACCAAGTTGTGTCAGAGGTCGCCATTGCAAAGCCCAACGCTCTTGTTGAGGAGGCTCAAGTTGCAGTTGAACTGTAAGTCCCTGGCTTGCGATATCTGATAATGCTGGGCGCAGCGAGGGGGAAGCCGTTAACTGTGCCGGCAATGGCAAATTCAGTGTGCCTAATTGCAATATGCCGGCATGTTTAAGTTTCGCTGGCATGGTGGCAGGTAATAAAGGTAACAGTTGTTGCAGTAAACTGCGCTGCTCTGCCCGGTTTAACAGTAAAGAGTCTCTGATGCTGGCTTGTTCATTTTTGCTTGGCTCGGCAAGGGTAGTGGCCGGACCGCTATGCAAAAAGCTGTGACCAACTTGAGCACCAGCAGCAGACCTTGTATGTATTGTGGCTGAGCTTTGTAAAGTGGCACTCAAACTGGCTCCTTTTTGAGTGACTGTCTGCTCGACACTTTGCATCTTTGTAGCAGAGCTGCTGGCAAAGCTCAGTTTAAGTTGTTGACCGTCTGCTGATCCGGTTAACTGTAATGTCAGCACCCCAGGTGTGGCTGTTTGAGCCGACGAATGGGCAAGCGCTGGGGCAAACAATTGCATGAGTTGCAAGTTGCGGGCCGCAGTTAATTGTAATAGAGGTTGTGCAGGTAAGCCGGGAACGGCTAACAGTATCTGAGCTGTTGCCGGGTTAAGTCTTACCGGCAACTGCGGTTCAGCAGCCGGAGAAGATAGTGAAAGGCTTAATATGCTCATTAACAACTGCTGGGCCTGGGCTTGAGTCAGAGGGACCTGAACAGTGGCGCCCTGCTGTATAAGCTGCAATTGTAGCGCTTTGCCCGGCAGTTCACTAAATTGCAGTTGTAAAGATAACACCTTTGAATGGTTGTTAGTCAGATTTACACTGTGCTGACCCACTGCTTTATTAGTGTCGGCTGTACCGCTGCTGTGGGCCGGGGAGTGGTTTGCAGTGGTGTTTACTATCTCCGGCTTTGCTGCATGAGTTTGCGAGTGGCTGCTGGAAGTCAGGCTAGTGTTATGGGGAGCTGAGCTATTTGCCTGCGCGGGTGTTAATTTTAATTGTGCCAGTTGTTCCCGGTTTAAGGGAACATTCAGCGGCCCCTGCGGGGTTAATACCGTTAATTGTGCCTGTCCTTGCCCCAGTAGTTGCAAGCGGGCATTGTATAGCTGATTTAAAGCCAGCTTCAGCTCGCCGGCATTTACCGCTGAAGCGGGGCCTATTGATATCTGCAACAGTTTATCCAGATTGATCTGGTTCATAATTTCCTCAGAATAAAGGCGATAAGCCCCCGGTTCTAATTCGTATTCGGCTGCTGATATGGTAAGATGCGGCCACTTTTTTCAGCAGTTGATAGTCTGGAGCCTGTGAATATATCACAACAGTGTAGCAGCAAGCCTGATTCTGAAATATTGCGCGTGGAGCAACTCAGTTGCATCCGCCAGGACAGGGTGTTATTTGAGCAGCTGACTTTCACGTTAAATAGTGGCCAGTTGTTACAAATTCAGGGTAAAAACGGTGCGGGTAAAAGCTCGTTGCTGCGCATTCTGGCTGGCTTAGCCCAACCTGATGATGGCGAGCTGTTTTATCACCAACAACCCCTGACGCACCATGCTGCCGATACTTTTGCTGCTGATTTATGCTATATCGGCCATCAGGCAGGTATTCATGAGCAATTAACGGCACTGGAAAATCTGGCGTTTTGGCGCGCGGCCAGTCAGCTTAACGTTATAGACGATTGGCAGTTGTTAGCAACATTGGGGTTAGCAGGTTTGGAAGACGTACCATGTCGCATGCTATCTGCCGGTCAGCAACGGCGGGTGTCATTAGCCCGTTTATATCTGACCCGGGCTAAACTGTGGATCCTGGATGAACCTTTTACCGCTTTAGATCAAAGTGCCATTGCCAGTTTGCAGCAACATTTTAGCCAGCATCTCAGTGCTAACGGCGCCATTATTCTGACTACCCACCAGCTGTTAACTATGCAACACAGTGGCTTGCGTAGCCTGGAGATTAGCTACCGATGGTAACCATTATTCCTATGCTCAGGCGGGAGTTAGTGATTTTGGCCAGACAAAAGGCTGACTGGCTCAATCCATTGTTGTTTTTTATTATTGTACTAAGTCTGTTTCCACTCGGCGTTGGGCCAGAGCCCTCGATGCTACGTATTATGGCACCAGGTATAGTGTGGATTGCTGCCTTGCTTAGCGTTCTACTGGCGGCTGAAAGGGTGTTTAAAGACGACTATCGTAATGGTGTTATTGAGCAGTTGGTGGCGGCGCGTCAACCTTTGTTGGCTTTTGTGCTGGCAAAAATCTTCAGTAACTGGCTTAGTACTGGCTTGCCGCTGGTGTTATTATCACCCCTAGTCGCATTATTGCTTGGCATGGATCAGGTGGGGTTAACCGCGATGGCGCTGACCTTATTACTGGGCACACCTTTGCTGAGCTTGCTCAGTGTGCTGGGAGCGGCCTTAACCATGGCGGCGGATAAAGGCGGTTTATTAATGGCCTTACTGATTTTACCGCTTTATATGCCGCTACTGATTTTTGCCAGTGCGGCCATTGAAGCTGCGGCAATGGGGTTGCCATATCACGGTCATTTGGCCATTTTACTGGCGATGTTGTTACTGGCGCTGGCGTTAGTGCCGCTAGCGGTAATTAATGCGTTACGGATTAATGTGAGTTGATATGTTTAAATGGTTAGACCCTTACGCTAAACCTGAAACCCTCTATCATTTGTGCGGCAAATTGTCGCCCTGGCTGATGGGTACAGCCTTATTTTTGTTGGCACTAGGTAACATTTGGGGGCTAGGCTTTACCCCTGCAGATTACCAGCAGGGCGATAGCTATCGCATTATCCATATCCATGTACCGTCAGCCATCTTGTCAATGAGTACTTACGCCGCTATGGCCAGCGCCGCTTTTGTTGCTTTGGTTTGGCAACTTAAGGTTGCACAATGGGCTGTACTGGCTATTGCACCTGTAGGTGCAGTGTATACTGCCATAGCCTTGTTAACTGGCATGGCTTGGGGCAAACCGATGTGGGGTACCTGGTGGGTGTGGGATGCGAGGCTGACCTCGGAGCTGATTTTATTATTTTTGTATCTGGGTGTTATTGCCTTATATGGTGCTTTTTCTGATCGGCAAACCGGTGGCAAGGTAGCGTCCTTATTGGCGGTAGTGGGGGTGATAAACCTGCCCATCATCCATTTTTCGGTAGAATGGTGGAATACCCTGCATCAGGGCGCGACCATCACAAAATTTGCTAAACCCTCGATAGATACCAGCATGCTGTGGCCGCTTTTGATCAGTATTTTAGCTTTTAAAGTATTAATGTTGGCCTTAACCTGCGTGCGACTGCGCAGCGCCATTTTAGAGAACGAGCAGCACCGGCCCTGGGTGAAACAACTGGTAGCCAAATGATGAGTACGGAACTTTTATTACATTTCACAACCATAGCAGCGCAGCATATCGAGCTGCCACGCCAGTTGTTTGGCTTTTTACCCTTTTATTTTGCTGACTGGTCAGCATTTTGGGCGATGGGGCGCTATGGCTTTTTTGTCTGGTTGTCCTTTGGCCTGACCTATTTTTTACTGGTCGCTTTAATTGGCTGGAGTTATTACCAGCAACGGCTACTTAAACATCAGATAAAGGCCAAATTGGCCCGTGAGCAACGAGTTAAGCAGTATCAGGAGCTAGAACGCTAATGCAACCAAGACGCCAAAAACGCCTGTTCTCTATCATCGCTATTATTACCTTGCTGGCAGGTGC
Source organism: Arsukibacterium sp. (assembly GCF_036735525.1). NCBI lineage: Bacteria > Pseudomonadati > Pseudomonadota > Gammaproteobacteria > Chromatiales > Chromatiaceae > Arsukibacterium > Arsukibacterium sp. The sequence continues at coordinate 37,850 of NZ_DAINOE010000028.1, forward strand.
TATCGGCGCCATGTTGTATGCCCTGCAACAGAATATAGACTTGTTTTATACGCCAAGCCAGTTAGTAGAAGGCTTGGGTAAAGACAAAGTTAAACCTGTGCCGGGCCAGCGTCTGCGTATAGGCGGCTTAGTGGTACCCGGTTCGGTTAAGCGCGACAGTGACAGTTTAAAAGTGAGTTTTGATTTAGTCGATGTGGGCCCGACGGTCACTATAGAATTTGAAGGCATACTGCCAGATTTATTCCGGGAAGGGCAAGGTATTGTCGCCCAGGGCATTTTGCTGGATGCCACTCGCATTAAAGCCAGCGAAGTGCTGGCTAAACATGATGAGGAATACATGCCTGCTGAAGTGGCTGAAGCACTCAAAGGTATTATCCATGTGCCGCCAAGCCAGCAGCCAGTTTCTGAAGGTCAGAGCAACACATCGAATCAATACAATCACTATGGTGGTGCGGCAGGCTCCGGCTATAGCAGCAATAAAAACGGAGGCTAGTGATGATCCCTGAACTTGGTCAACTGGCCCTGACATTCTCTTTTGCGCTGGCACTGTTATTAGCTATAGTCCCTATGTACGGTAGCTATACTGCCAATGAGCGTGCCTTATTGCTGGCAAAACCTTTGGCCATTGGCAGTTTTGTGTTTAGTGCACTGGCGATGGCGGCTTTGGTTTATGCGTTTTTAGACAGTGATTTTACCGTTATAAACGTGGCGACTAACTCTAGTAGTGTCTTGCCCTGGTATTTTCAGATTACTGCCAGTTGGGGGTCGCACGAGGGCTCAATGCTGTTGTGGGTGACCATGCTGACACTATGGGCGGCATTGGTGGCGATATTTTCTAAATCCTTGCCATTGCTGATGCAAGGCCGCATTTTAGGAGTAATGGGCTTTATTTGTGTTGGCTTTATTGCTTTCTCGTTGTTTATGTCAAATCCCTTTGCCCGCAGCCTGCCTTATTTTCCGGTAGAAGGTCTCGACTTAAACCCGCTATTACAGGATTTTGGCATGATAATACATCCGCCATTGCTGTATCTGGGCTATGTCGGCTTTGCCGTGTCTTTTGCTTTTGCGATAGCCGCGTTGCTGGGCGGGAAATTTGACAGCACCTGGGCACGCTGGGCCAGGCCTTGGACCCTTGCCGCCTGGATGTTTTTAACGCTAGGCATTATGCTCGGCAGTTGGTGGGCTTACAACGAACTGGGTTGGGGTGGTTGGTGGTTCTGGGATCCGGTAGAAAACGCCTCCTTTATGCCCTGGTTAGTGGGTACAGCGTTGCTACACAGTCTGGCGGTAACCGAAAAGCGCGGCACCTTTAAATCCTGGACTGTGCTGCTGGCTTTAGCGGCGTTTTCACTGAGTTTAATGGGCGCATTTTTGGTGCGCTCTGGCGTACTGGTGTCGGTGCATTCTTTTGCTTCTGATCCGGATCGCGGTTTATTTCTACTGATATTTTTACTGCTGGTCATTGGTGGCTCCTTGTTGCTATACGCCAGTCGCATGAATGCGGTTCGCAGTCAGGCGCGTTATCAGCTGTTTTCACGTGAAGTCATGCTGTGGGGCAACAATGTATTTTTACTCACCGCTACCCTGGTAGTGTTTTTGGGCACATTATTTCCGCTGTTTCACAAAGAATTAGGTTTAGGCTCTATTTCAATTGGCGAGCCATTTTTTGATCAGATGTTTTACTTCCTGACTATTCCATTCGCGTTGTTGTTAGGCTTAGGCCCTTGGGTGCGTTGGAAACAGCAGCAATTACCACCGCTATTAAAGCCTTTAACGCTAGTGGCGATTGCCAGTTTAGTGCTGGCGCTAGGCACCATGGCGGCTTTACAAAGTGTGCAGGCTAATCTGGCATTGTTGGGGTTAATTTTAGGTGCCTGGGTTGGGGTATCGGCACTGGCCGAGCTATATCAACGCTTAAGTCAGTTTGGCTCTGTCGGGGATGGCTTTAGCCGCTTACAAGCCAGCCATTATGGTATGACCATTGCGCACATCGGTTTTGCGGTGTTAGTGGTCGGCGTGGCTATGACCAAAACCTACAGTGTCGAGCGTGATGTGCGGATGGTAGTGGGAGATAAAACCACCCTGGCCGGTTACGAGTTTCACTTGACTGATATTTATGCCTTGCAAGGTCCTAATTATACAGGCCATGCCGCTGATCTGGATGTGCGCAAAGAGGGTCGTTTTATCACTAACCTGCATGCTGAAAAGCGCATGTATACCATACAGCGTACTATGATGACTGAATCTGCCGTGCATGCCCGCTTAAGTCGCGATCTCTACGTCTCCCTAGGTGAAGAGTTGCCGGGTGATGCCTGGGCCATCCGTTTTTATGTTAAGCCTTTTGTGCGTTGGATTTGGCTGGGTGGCTTGTTAATGGCGATTGGCGCCATAGTGTCACTGGCTGATAAGCGTTATCGCCGTACGAAAACAAGCGTCGGCAACACGGCTGCTGCCAATAACACAGAGGCAGATCATGCGTAAACTCGTGTTTTATGTGCCATTGACACTGTTTTTGGGCTTATCGTTGTTTTTACTCAGTGGCCTGTTTTCAGATCCAATGGAGCGCAGCTCTGTCACGATAAACCGGCCTCTACCGGACTTTCGTTTGCCTGATTTAATGCAGCCAGAGCATTTCTGGACGCCTGAGCAATTACGCGGTGAAACATTTTTACTGAATGTCTGGGGCACCTGGTGCCCGACCTGTAATGCAGAGCTCGCTTATATGACCGAGCTACGCCAGCAAGGGGTGCGCATTATTGGTTTGTACTATGTGTTGCCTGATGATCCTATGTTTGGCCAGCGCTTTGATCTGGCTGAATTACAGGCAGATGTCAGCAGTAAGCTGGCGCAACGTGGCGATCCCTATCAGTTTAATATTCTGGATGCTCAGCGCCGATTATCGCTGGATTTAGGCGTCAGTGGCGCGCCGGAAACCTTTATTGTCGATGCAGAAGGAATAGTGCGTGAACATCATATTGGCGATATTAATCCGCAGGTGTGGCGCACTAAACTGGCACCAATTTATCAACAATGGGCGGGCCAGCAATGAAACATTTTAGCCTGATGATACTGATCTGGTTGCTGTTGACGAGTGTTGTTCTGGCGCAGGAAACGACTGAAATCATGCCGTTTCAAACTGAGCAGCAGCGGCAATTGTATTTGCAATTAACCGCTGAACTGCGCTGCCCGCAGTGTCAGAACCAAAACATTGCAGACTCAAATGCCGTGGTAGCGGTGGACATGCGTGAAAAAACCTATGAGCTGGTGCTGGCTGGACAAAACCGGCAACAGGTATTGGATTATATGATTGAGCGTTATGGTTATTTTGTGCATTACCAGCCACCCTTGAACCGGTACACCGCGCTTTTGTGGTTTGGCCCCTTGTTACTGTTAGTTGGCTTGTTGCTATTACTGCTTAAGCGGCGCAAGCAATTGGTAGAAGATGCGCAACTATCGCCTGAAATGGATAGCAGTCGTCTCAACGCTGAGCTGGATTCTCTTATTAAAAAATACCGGAGCAAGTGATCATGATTTGGCAAATTGCCGCTGGTGCGGCGCTGATGTTGTTGTTAAGCGCTGTGGTCATCAGCTGGCCCCGGCGACAGAGTGCGGCTAACAATCAGACACCGGCACAACTGTTTGAAGAACGACTGCAATTATTGGCGTTGGCTCGCGACGCGGGTGAGCTGGCAGAGCAAGATTTTGAAACTGCGGCTTTAGAGTTAAAAACGCAGTTTTTAGAACAGCAGCAACAGAGCCCGCGTTATCATCAGCCAAAGCATAAATTATTGTGGCATATAGGCTTAGTGTGCAGCGTTGCCATTATAGTGGCGATGACTTATAGCCTGAATGGCCATTACCGGCAGCTAACGGATTGGCAGCTGGCGCAACAGCAGTTGAGCCAATATGGTGAACGTGCGTTATTAGGTGAGGGCGAGCCCT
>NZ_DAINOE010000029.1:0-3501 GCF_036735525.1 Arsukibacterium sp.
TGGTTACCTTTAGTTTATTTGTAATGATGTACATGCTAATTAAGCCGCAGCTAACCGAGCGGCCACCTGTGGTTGAACGGGCAGTGGTGGAGCTGTATAAAAATTCGGAAGACTCAGCCACTGTAGTAAAAACTATGCCTGAGCCGCCACCACCAATAGTGCAACCTGACCCATTACCACGTACCACGGTTGAAATTACCAACATAACTACACCGGGGACAGTCTTTAATGTGCCGTCGCCACAGATTACTACGACTCAGGGATCCTTTAACGCAGGTGTGGATAAGTCCGCTACGCCGGTTGTCAGGGTAGAGCCGCGTTTCCCGATGGATGCGCTTAGAAATGGCATTAGCGGTTGGGTAAAACTGAGTTTCACTATTGATGAAACTGGCGGTGTAACAGATGTTGAGGTGGTACAGGCTGAGCCCAGAGGCGTTTTTGACCGTGAAGCAGTCAGAGCCCTGAGACGCTGGAAATATCAGCCACAAGTACTTGATGGAAAAGCAATTCGCCAATCAAATTTGCAAGTAGTTCTCGATTTTACTCTAGATGCTGGCTAAGCTCAGGACAGGCACAACAAGAACAGGCACTATAAGAAGGATGTAGCTTATGACATGGTCTGTAATACTTCCAGGTTGGTTTAACCGAAGCAGCTGTGCCGATCAACTGATGCAACAATTTCAGCAAAGTGGTGAACTGCAGTGGTTGGAAAAGCTGATTCTGCGTTGTGGCGATGATCTGTATCATTTTTTATTACGGCAAGCTGATGCACAGCTTGCTGCTGATATCAGCCAGCAATGTTGGTTAAAGGTTCTGGAAAACCGGCATAGCTATCGGGCAGAAAGCCGCTTTAAAACCTGGTTATTTACTTTGGCAAGAAATGCGCTGGTAGACGAACTACGTAAACAGCAGCGCTGGCATTTAACCGAATGGCAGGACGATAAAGCAATTAATGATACGACCAATGGACAGTCTATTTTTGAGCAACTAACCGGCTTGCAGCAAAAGCAACGCCTTGCAGTCGCTTTACAGGCGTTACCGCCCTTACAACGTGAGGCCATCTTGCTGCAACTGGAAGATTTTAGCCTGGAAGATATTGCACATATAACGGGTGAGTTGCCAGAAACCATTAAAAGTCGCTTACGTTATGCACGTGAACGCTTAGCTCAGCTGCTGGGAGAAGAACATGTCTAAGCACAGACTGGATGATGAATTACGTGATGCCTATAAATCACTGAAATTGGAACAGCCGTTACCTGTTGACGTTAAACAGCGTATTTTGCAACAGGCAAAGCAATCAGTTAAACGTAAGAGTTGGCATTCCTGGTGGTATTTTTCACAGTTAGCCCTGGGATGTGCGGCTTTAGTCTTAGTGTTGAGCTGGGTAAACCCTGCTAAGCTTCCCGCCTATTATCGAATTGATACTCTTAGCAGAACAGCGCCTGGTAGTGGTGTTGATGCGAAGGATGTTAATGTTAAGGTGCAATGGCATCATTTAACGGCGTCATCAAGCAATACCGCATCTGTTGAAAATGCGGCTAATGCTATTGTTCAACAAAGGTTAAAAACGCTGAAAGAGCAGCAGCGAAAATTGCAGCAAGCTGGGCAGCTAAGAAGCGTATTGCACCGCCAGGTTGGTTTACTTACCCAGCATGACGATATCTGGCAAATTGCTCTGTGTGATAATTTGCAGCTAAATGTTGCCATTGATCTGGTTCAGGAGCTGGCTGCTCATATAAAAATTGAGCCTGTGTTAAAACCGCAATGGGTAGAAATGCAATTTACCCCCTCGGGCCACATCATAGCGATTGCGGCGTTGCCTTCAAGTACAACTGAAAACCAGTGTGGCGTTCCACAACAAAGTTAATTTTCCAGGAGGGTAAATGTTACTTCAGGCCAAAGACAGTGTAGTGTTATTGATTGATATTCAACAACGTTTAGCCCCCGCCATTGCCGATAGTCAAGCTGTTACTGATGCGGCTGCCTGGGTGTTGCAGCTTGCGCCTCAGTTCGATATTCCCGTGCTGGTAACAGAGCATTATTCAAAAGGGCTAGGGCATACGTTACCAAGCCTTGCTGAGTTAGTAACGCAAGAGCAAATTTTTGAAAAAATACACTTTAGTGCCTTTCAAGCGTCTGCAGTAGAACAAAAATTAGCAAGCTTACAACGTCGACAAATAGTCGTTATCGGCACTGAAACCCATGTGTGTGTATTACAGACTGTCCTTGACCTTATTTCCGGTAATTACCAGGTGTTTGTGGTTGAAGAGGCAGTAGGTTCCCGTGATCTGAAGAATAAAGCACTGGCACTTAGTCGGATGCAACAAGCTGGTGCGCAAATCATTAGCAAGGAAATGTTAGTTTTTGAATGGTTGCACAAGGCCGGGACAGATTTTTTCAGGCATATTAGCCAGGGTTGGATTAAATAATGTTAACGAATGCGGTGCTGTAAGTGCTTAAAGGTTAAATTAAAATGAACTTTTTAGTGTTTTTTATTTGACATTTATTTCTGCTTGGCTAGGCTTTCGCTTAAAAGGAATGCGATTAGGAGATCATTATGACCCGGGCCAGGAAAGAGCTTATTAATTTAGATCAAACCAGCTGTTATCACCTTATAAATCGTTGTGTCAGAAAGAGTTTTCTCACAGGCTTTGATGCCGCATCGGGCAAGGATTACTCGTATCGTCGGGAGTGGATCCTGCAGCGCATTAAGTATTTAACCGAAGCTTTTGCGATTGATGTTGCAGCCTATGCCATTATGAGTAATCACTATCACCTGGTGGTGAAAGTTGATCTTCATAAAGCTAACAATTGGTCCATTGCAGAAGTCGTTGAGCGCTGGAAACGGGTATGTAAAACACCTGGCTGGGTAGCGGGCTGTAAAAAAGAAGACTTACCCGATCAACAATTAAAGCAATACATTGATACGGTTAAATGCTGGCGGCAACGATTGTCTGATATCAGCTGGTTTATGAAGACGCTGAATGAGTACATCAGCCGCAGGGCAAATGATGAAGATAAGTGTCGTGGCCATTTTTGGGAGTCACGTTATAAATCTCAGGCATTGTTAGATAGTACGGCTATCTTAAGCTGCATGATGTATGTTGATTTAAACCCTATTCGCGCAGGATTAGCTGGCAGTTTAGAGCAAAGTGACTTTACGTCAATTAAGCAACGATTACTGTGCAGATCCATGAGTCGTACGGGAAATATATTGTTTAGCTCCGCTCCTGTATTACTAAGCTTTCAACAGCTTATGGGGCATTTGCAATTTAAGGAGCATGAGTATATTGAGCTGTTGCGCACTGCCGCAGCGGCGCAGGGTTGCACATCTGAAGAAAGCTGGAGTCAGTGCAGTTGGTCTTATTATGGCTTTGCGGCCAGACCGCACTGGATGCATATGATCAACGATTTTAGCCGTTACTTTGGTGCTTTTGCCGGCAAACATGCCCGATGTTATCCTAAACGGTGTATTAATCAGGCTGAGCCTTTGCAGATAAT